>CACPSE010000027.1:0-17370 GCA_902636535.1 uncultured Wolbachia sp.
AATTTCTTAAATATTTTCTTAAATTTTATAGCTAATCAGTACTGGGATGACACCATCATAAAGTGAAATGAGATCCCAGTGTCACGCACTGGGATGACAGAAGAAGGTGATGGGATGACATTATAGGGGCTACTCGGATGACATTATAGGAGCACTGGGATGACACCGAAGGGGCTACTCGGATGACACCGTCATAAAGGAACCAGTGTCAGCTACTTGGATGACACCATTCTTTTTCCTGGATTGTATCTTATCGGTAAAAAAGAAGAGCTATTTGAGGAAGTTTTTATAGGACTAAAATCAAAGAAAACTTGCATATAGGTTCATCAAGGTGTAAAATTGGACTTGTTTTAAAAGAATAGGTCAATTATGAATCTTGTAACAAAATCTGCTATCGATTTTACTGCTTCAGCTGTTCTCTCTGGCGGAGAAATTATTGATAATTTCTGTCTGAGTAAGCACATAAAAAATAAGTATGCTGTCCTTTTTTTCTATCCACTTGATTTTACTTTTGTTTGCCCAACTGAATTGATATCGCTCAATAATAGAATAAATGAGTTTGCAAAGCGTGGTGTTGAAGTGATAGGAATAAGTGTAGATTCAAAATTTTCACATTATAAATGGCGAAACACTCCAGTTAATGATGGTGGTATTGGAGAGATTAGCTACACTTTAGTGTCTGATATCAAAAAGTCTATATCAAAAGACTATGGGGTCTTATATGATGACTCAATTGCGCTGAGAGCAACTTTCGTTATTGATGATAAATTTATTGTACGTCATCAATCGATAAATGATTTGCCTTTAGGGCGTAATATCGATGAATTCGTTAGAATCATTGATGCAATTAAACATAATGAAGAGCATGGTGAAGTATGTCCAGCAGGGGGGAAAAAAGGTAAGCCAGCAATGCAGGCAAGCGATGAAGGAGTAGCTGATTATCTAAACTCATACAGTGAAGAATTATAAATTTAGTACAAAAGTTCTTATTATTGGATCTGGGGCAGCGGGTTATGCTGCCGCTATATATGCAGCACGTGCAAACTTAGAGCCGATTGTAATAACGGGAATGCAGCCTGGTGGTCAGCTTACAATTACTACAGATGTTGAAAACTATCCTGGTTTTGTTTCAATACAGGGTCCAGAACTAATGGAGCAAATGAGGATGCATGCAGAAAAGGTTGGAGCAAAAATAATAGATGATGAGATAAAAAGCGTTGAACAACTTGAGGATTCTAATGAGTATAGGTTTAGATCTTCTGGTAATATCAATGACTACTATTCAGATGCAATTATCATTGCATCTGGTGCGCAAGCGAAGTGGCTTGGTTTGGAGAGTGAAAAGGAATTTCAAGGTTACGGAGTTTCAGCTTGTGCAACTTGTGATGGGGCGTTTTTTAGGAATAAAGTTGTAGCTGTGGTCGGTGGTGGAAACACTGCTGTTGAAGAAGCAATATTTTTAACTCGATTTGCCAAAGAAGTGATATTAATACACAGACGTGATAAATTGAGAGCGGAAAAAGTAATGCAAGATAGGCTCTTTAAAAATGATAAAATAAAAGTAATGTGGAATTACACCATAGAGCAAATTCTTGGAGAAGAAGATCCAAAAAAAGTTACTGGTATTATAGTTAAATCAACGGAAGCTCAAGAGTTAGAAGTGGATGGAGTGTTCATTGCAATTGGGCATGCACCAAATACAGGTATTTTTAAAGGCTTTGTTGAAATGGATGAGCAGGGTTACATCATTACAAAACCTGGAACAACTTTAACTAGTAAAGCAGGAGTATTTGCTGCAGGTGATGTTCAAGATAAGGTATATCGTCAGGCAGTAGTTGCCGCAGGAACAGGATGCATGGCTGCGCTTGATGCAGAGAAGTTTTTAGAGTCGTAGTTAATTCTAGGATTTTGAATAAATTGCTTGCAATTTTCCTTTTCTTTTACATAATTATGTTAGTAAATTATTAGATGGGTTTAATATGCTTTATGGAGAGAATAGGACAAATACTAATGGTTACAGATATCAGGGAACTCTAGATGCACCGACACAAAAGATATTTGAAGCTATTGATGATGAAAATCTAGAAGCTTTTAAACAAGCTATAGCAGAAGGTGCGTATGTTAATGCGTTTGACAAGGAGGGCATGACACCTTTGATGTCTATTGCTAGAGACTGTGATGTCACTTATGGTAGACAACCCATGTTAGAAAAAATGGCTAAATTGCTTATACAAAATAGCAGTATCGATATTAACGCTCAAAGTAGGGAATATGTTTATGAGGAAAGGCAAAAGAGAGATCGAAATGGGCGTCTAGTATATTTATTTTGTGGTCAAGAAGTGGTAGAAGTGCAACCGGGTTATTATATATATTGTAATGATGGTCGATCTGTAGATAACGTGGGTGATTCAGGTGAACGTAGATATTTCAATTCCTACTATGACGGTGTAAAGGAGAAGATAAGAACATGCGGGATACAAAAAAATACTGCCTTACATATTTCTTGCCAGATTGGAGCTAGAGATATAGTGAAAATATTGCTCACGCACCCAGATATAAAAACTGATATTAGAAATTGTGAAGGTAAAAGCCCTGAGAAGTCTATTGAGAGGGGTTCTAAAGATGTGATAGAATTGGAGTTTAAAAAAGCACAAAAAGCAAACGAGTTGTTAGGTGCTCTTGCTAGTAGAGACTTTTACCAAGCAAACATGCTATTGAATGAAGAGCTTAACCCTAATTGCTGGAGAAGAATTAGGCATGAAATAACAACCCCCTTGAGCTCGATTATCATATTATGCCCAGAAAAAATAACAGAAAATGGAAAAGAAGTATTGATAAAGCTTTTAAAACATAAAGAGCTTGATCTTAATCAAATAAAGTCAACACCTGCGATGAGAGAACGGAAACAATTAAGGAAAATTATTGAAAAGAAACAATTAAAGCAAATAATCGAACAAGCTATTAAAGAGCGATTGATTGATGCTATTAATAGAAAAGATTTGGATGATGTAAAAAAATTAGTAGAAGATAATGACTTCATGAATTATGCAATTATTATTGCTGCATGGAGAAATGTTAATAATCCAATCGAGTCTATTGTAAATTATCTAAATGAAAAATTTCCTGCAAATACATTACAACCTTTGGCAAGTACGAATGATATACCGGTAGGTTCTGAGCAAGTTATACAAGAACTTAAAGGAGAACTTGAAAGAACGAAAGCTCAACTCATAGAAAAAGAACGAGAGCTGGATAGGGTCGTACGCGAAAGAACGGGAGGCATTAACAAAATTTCACAATTAGAAAGAGGTTTGAGACAAGTAAAACAAGAAAAATTAAGTCAACAAACGAAGATTAATGATCTAAATAGTGAATTAATTCAATGTAAAAGAATTGTGAGTGAAAGAGCAAACGACACTGTCGAAATTTCACAATTAGAAAGAGATTTGAGACAAGTAAGGGAAGAAAGAGATAGGCTTTCATCAGAAATCCGTACTAAAAGTCTGAGTAATAAAAACGAAAAATCCTCACAAGCAATTTCTCCTGGTAAAAAACAAAGCAACTACGCTTCTGCTTCTTTTGTGTTGTCTGGAGCGTTTGCTGTTGGTGCATGTTTAGCAGTTTTATACGATTATCCAGTAATAGGTGCTTGTCTTGCAGCAGTTGCATTGGTTCTTCTTTTAGTGGGATGTTATTTATGTAAAGCGGATGAACGAGATATAGGACCTGGTGGTACCACCGACAATCCTCAAGTTACAAGGGTTTTGATTTCTTCTCCAAACCCTGCTGAAAATTCTTATACATATTAAAAACATCTTGATAATTGAGGTGAGTGTAAACCTGGGTGGTTTCCAGGCTTGAGTGGCCAAGCAGTTGTTGTATTGATCTTATGTCAATATCTTCCTGAAGCAAATGAGTAGCAAAACTATGACGAAATGCATGTGGAGATAAGATTTCTGGCAGATTTAATATTCTCCTTATTTTCTGCAAACGATTAGCCACATAAGTTCTTCCCAATTTTTTTCCTCTTACTCCCAAAAAAAGATATTGTGCTTCATCATTAATGCCAAGATAAGGACAGGCTTTTACATATTCCTGTATACATTTTTTTACTACCGGAAGAATGAATACCTGCCTTTGTTTATCTCCCTTACCTGTTACTATTAAACTTTCATTGTTAATATCACTAACCCTAAGGTTCAACGCTTCACTGATTCTTAAGCCTGTACCATATAGCAGGACGATAATTGCAATTTCTCTTTTTACCACCCAAGGTTCGCCCAAGTCAGATAATTTCATTTTTTTTACTAGATTTTTTATATTGTCTCCTGTCATCCGAGTAGCCGACACTGGTTCTTCTTTTTTTCTGGATTCCAGCGTCACGCGCTGGAATGACAAAGGAGAGTGAATCCCATGTAAATAATGGTTATGCAAGAAGAAATCTATTAAAGCTTTTATATTAGGTATTGATAATGCTTTGGGCAAAGTTCTTCTCTGAATTGGCCTTGATAAAGAGAATACGGCCTCATTGTCTATATCATAATTATTTTTTATATACTTGAAGAAATTTCTGATTACTGAGAGTGCTCGAGTGTTGGATCTTGCATTCACACCTCTTGCGTAACGAGAAGTAAGCCAACTTCTTAACTCAGGTACGCTCAATTTTTCCAAAGTGCCGACATTTACTTCTTCACCAATGTGAGTGCTTAGGAAATTTATGAGGTCCTTCAAGTCCCTCATGTATGACTCTAAAGTGTTTGGTGAATAAGATCTGTTGCACCTCAGCCACTCATACCATTTTTCAATGATTGAACCGAGGTCCACAATTATTTTTTAAAGAAAGCATCGATGCACGCATCTCGAAAGGCTTCATTTATATCAGGATGAGAGTGACAAATTCTGTATATATCCTCTGCTGCTGCGCCATATGCCATTGCAACCGCTGCTTCGTTGATTAGCGTATCAGCGTATGCTCCTATGATATGCACACCTAGTATTGTATCTGCTCTGCTACAAGTCAGCACTTTCACGAATCCTTCAGCATCATCAGTGATTTTTGCTCTGCCGTTTGCAGCAAATTGACATTTACCAACTTTGTACTTATAGCCAGCATTTTTGAGTTCCTCTTCGGCTTTACCGATCGAAGAAACCGCAGGGTGAGTGTAAATGACAGATGGTATAATTTCATAATCAACGTGAGGTGACTGTCCTGCTATTATCTCTGCAACTGCCACTCCTTCTTCTTCTGCCTTATGAGCAAGCATTGCTCCACCGATCACATCACCAATAGCAAATATTCCTTTCACATTAGTTTCATATCTGTTGTTAACTTGAACGAAACCGCGATTATCTTTTTTTATTTTTTCAAGATCCTCAGTGCATGGTTTGCGACCTACTGCAACCAGCCCCTTATCTGCTTCTATAGTGTTTGTTTGATTATCTTTTACAGAGCAAACTTTCACACTCAAAGAGTTACTACTTTGTTTTATCTCCTCAACTTTAGTGCTAAGTAAAAATTTTATTCCTTGTTTTTGTAGACTAGAAAGTAGAGACTTACTTAATTCTCCATCCATTGCTGCAGCGATTCTGTCAAAAAATTCTACTACAGTGACTTCAGACCCTAGCCTGCTCCATACAGAAGACATTTCAAGCCCTATTGCCCCGGCTCCGATTACGACAAGTTTTTTTGGTACTTCAGTTAAAGATAATGCACCAGTAGACGAAATAATGTCTTTCTCATCGATATTAATTCCTGGCAAAGAAATAACGTCAGAACCGGTTGCAATTACTATATTTTTTGTCTTCAGCACCTTACCTTCAGCTAAAACTTCAAGATTACCTTGGTCAAAAGAAGTAATTTTCCCAAGCCCATTGATTTTAGTTATTTTGTGAAGGTTAAACAGATATTCTATACCTTTTCCAAGTTCCTGAACTCTGGCATCCTTATAACCTAGCATTTCTTTTAAGTCGAAACTTGCGTCCTTAATTTTTATGCCAAGCTTTGACAGATCATTTTTCGTGTGAGCATACTGATAGGAAGAATGAAGTAGTGCTTTGGAGGGTATGCACCCCACTCGCAAGCACGTACCACCAAAAATGCTATTTTTATCTATACAGGCAACTTTCAATCCAAGTTTTGCAGCAGCGATAGCGCACTTATAGCCTCCTGGGCCACCACCTATAACAATCAGGTCATAATCAATCATAAAGAACAAACCTATTTTCTAAAGAATAAACACCTTTTCCTTCAGTTGTTACATATATTTTATCATGAGTAAACACTGGAGTGTGAAACACATTACCAGATACTTTGACTACCTTTCCTGCACTTTCAGATCCAGGAAAAGCAAACATTGAACTTTTATTGCTTGTCACCCACAGTGTATGGGCATGCATAATTGGAGCAAACAATTGTGTATTTTCTATTAAATCAGATGCCCAGACTGTTTCTCCATTTTTTATATCCAGGCCAATTATTTTATCGTCTTTAGTAACTATAAAAATTCTTCCGCCTTCTTTTTGCTCCTTTGGAGGAATAAGAGGACTGTAATATGATTCAATGTCTGATACACTTTTTACTTGCAGTGACTTTGACCATAAAATATTCCCTGATTTTACGTCAATACCATAAATATAAGAATTGTTTGTAGCTATTAAAGTATCGCCAAGCACTCTCGGTGTAGTAGTTACATCTGTGAGCTGTGTATCCAAAAGGTTTGTAGCCAATTTTTGGCTCCACAATTTTTTACCGTCTTCATTAAAAGCTATTAACTCACCATTTGAAAATGGCGCTATTATTTTATCGTTAGAAATTGCTGGTGATATGGAATACAAACCTCGAACCTCATTGATACCGTTTTGATAAGTCCAAACGGAGCTGCCATCTTTTATATCAAACACGTACAGATAATTATC
Source organism: uncultured Wolbachia sp. (assembly GCA_902636535.1). Classification (GTDB taxonomy): domain Bacteria; phylum Pseudomonadota; class Alphaproteobacteria; order Rickettsiales; family Anaplasmataceae; genus Wolbachia. Next base: position 6,916 of record CACPSE010000027.1, read on the forward strand.
AATAGTCAATACTACCAATTTATTATTTATTACTGCTGCTTTTCCTCTTACTGGAGCTCTCAATTCTTTTTCCCACTCAATCTTGCCAGTTTTTGCGTCTATTGCGTGTAAAGTGTTATCCACTATAAAGAAAACATTTTTTTCATAATGTGATAGGCTCATGTTACCAATTTTTTTCCTATGTGAGAGGTGTAATTTCCAATTCATAGCCTTTGAGTTATCAATATCAAAGGAATATAAAGCGCCGTGCTTGTCTGGCAAAATAACGCTATTTTCTGTAAGCACTGGAGCTACATATCCTTGAGATAGTTTTTTATCCACTAGACTTATTCGCTCGCTTGCCATTGTATAGTTGCTACACAATAACATTATTATAATAATTATTACTTTCATTACTTAGTTGAGAACAAGATTTATTAATATACATACTAGAAATCTTAATCACAATGAAAATGTTCTTGTTGTACGTTGAAACATTGATTTATGAACAGAATATCACATTATTATGTAAAAAACTATACTCTTAGAGCTCATCCACTATGCGGCAACTTGCATAGCTGTACGAACATTCATTTTTGAAGGTAAACTGCACAGCAAATGGGGTCATGCAAGTAGCTGACACTGGAATGATAACATTCGTTTCATTAAACACAAATGTTCATGCAGTTATGTGATCTTCATTAGTTACATCTGCAATCAGGCTTCCTAAAAATACTTTGTAGCCAATCAATCCTTGAGTATAAAAAAAATTCCTTTAATAATAAGGCATGCTAATCAGGAATTTAATCAAACAAGCGACTCAAGTAGGAAGCAGTGAAAATGCAATACGGTATGTCGAATATCTCTATCAATTTGAGAAGTTTAGAAACACATTGAACCTCACTTTATCACTAATAAAGCAAAACAGGCTCTCATTTGAAATATACCAAGAGGGATTAGTGGATATGGAAGAGGGAATGTGTAAGACAATCAGGTCTTCCAGTGTAAATAGATATGTTATTGTGCTAAGAAGGTCAAACCCATACATTATAGTGCATGAACTTTCACATATGGTTGAAAATGAACTGAACTTAAGTTTAGAACAGGAATTTCTCCATAAAGTTTACCAGGATATTGAGCAGAACCTAAAGCAAGCAAATATTCTTGTGCAGAAAATTATCGGCCAAGTTATATTTAAGGAGATACAGGCTTATCAAACTGCAAAATCACGTGCATCTGAATTATTTGCACGCTATTTTGAGCTATTTACTTGGGCGCAGGAGGTTTACCCTAAAGATAAAGAATACTTAATCCGCACTCAAGACTTAAACAAAGTGTTCCTTGCTACTGACCAATGGAAAAAGAGCTACCTTGATCCACAAATGATGGAGAGAATAGATAAGGAAATCAAGGAATACAGCAATAAAATTGCCACTAAAGACGTAACCAAAGTGCAAAGCAGTTGGACTAATAAATTTTCTCCTGGGGGCAAAAAAATTAGCTCTATATTTGGAGATGATGATTAGTGATTGCTCTTAAGTATAGCTGAACTTAAGTTCGTTCTATAAGGTGTAATCTTTTCTTAACTTCTATAGCGTTTCAAAGTATAGTTTTGGTAATACAGTAACTAAATATACATGAAAACCATTTTAGCTGTTGAAACAAGCTGCGATGAAACTGCAGTAGCGATTGTAAATAGTGACAAGCAAGTCCTTGCTCACGAAATTCTCTCCCAAGCAGAACACAAAAAACGTGGTGGGGTGATTCCTGAGGTAGCTTCACGTGCTCATATGGAACATTTAAGTGGCCTGATAAAAAGCGCTGTAAAAAAATCTAACCTTAACTTTTGTGACCTCAATGCAATTGCAGCAACATCAGGACCAGGACTCATAGGTGGATTAATAGTTGGTACAATGATGGCTAAAGCAATTGCGCATGTAGCACAAAAACCGTTCATTGCAGTGAATCACTTAGAAGCGCATGCATTGGTTATTAGGTTACTGCATGAGGTAAAATTTCCATTTTTAGTCCTATTAATATCAGGTGGTCTCTGTCAATTTTTAATTGCACAGGATGTAGGTAAATACATTAAACTTGGAGAAACGCTCGATGATTCGCTGGGTGAAGCGTTCGATAAAGTTGCTAAGACGCTGGGTTTAAGCCACCCAGGAGGCCCATTAATTGAAAAGTTGGCTAAAAAAGGCGATGGCACAAGATTTAAACTTCCAAGGGCAATGATAAAACGTTCTGGATGTAATTTTTCATTTTCTGGAGTTAAAACAGCAGTAAAAAATTTAGTGCAAGAACTGAAAATGAGCGAGCAAGATGTGTGTGATGTATGTGCTTCGTTTCAAGAGTGTATTAGTGACATACTGCTGGACAGGGTTAGTAATGCGATTATTATGGCCGAATCTTTAAATATCAAAATCAATGACTTTGTGATTACCGGCGGAGTTGCAGCAAATAATTTCTTGAGAGAAAAATTAAAACAACACATAAACTTAAACATATTTTTTCCCCCTAACAACCTATGTACAGACAATGCAATTATGGTTGGATGGACAGGAATTGAAAAGTTACAGAAAAATTATATAGATCCACTTGATTTTGCACCAAGACCAAAGTGGGAATTGGAAAGTTATTAAAAGCTCTCAATTCTGAATTAGGTAATGAAGGTAAGGTTTCACGACGTCATACCGTCACGGTATCTCTTAGCCGCTAACACGTAGCGGAATGACAGCAGTCCTACGTCATCCCGCCGCGGTATCTCTAGATCTCGCTAACACGTAGAGGGATGACGGTTGTCAGGCTAGCTGTCATCCGAGTAGCTGCCACGCAAATTGCAATGTTCGTACAGTAAGCACTGACCACTTTTGCTTCAATATTTGCGCATTAGCCACTTTGACAGATACGTTCAATCCTGTATTTGTTCAGGGAAGTGCTCTCTAGGTAAGATTGTGGAGTATTCGTTGCAGCATTTGGCTGTTCAATTACGCTAGTTGATTCTTTAGATATACTATCTCCTTCAAATTTTCCATCTTTTTATTATGTTCTCTTTAGCATTTTGAGAGTGAATTATTCTAGTTTTGATATTTAAACGTTTTGTATCTGCTGTAATGATTTCACTTCCAATTTGCTATTCTTTACATATTGAATTGCAAGCACTAACGCTTTACTCCCAGAAGCTGTGGTACTGTAAGCTATATTTTGCAAAATAGCAGTTCTCCTGATATCTTTGCTATCTGAGACTGATTTCACACCTTTTGAAGTATTGATCACTAGATTTATTTTTCCATCTTTGAGCATATCAACTATGTGGGGTCTGCCTTCTCTCACTTTATTTACAGTTTGTGCAGCAATGCCATTATTATTCAGATAAGAAGCTGTACCTTTGGTTGCATATATTTCAAAACTCAGTTCTTTCAACATTCGTACAACAGGCAATATATTCTCTTTATCATCATCTTTTACTGAAACCAGAGCTGTTCCTTCTGTTGGTAACTTGTATCCTGCAGCCATGTGCGTTTTTGCAAGTGCAGCTTCAAATGATGAGTCAATTCCCATCACTTCTCCTGTTGATTTCATTTCAGGACCAAGTAGAGTATCAATTCCCGAAAAACGCGTGAATGGAAAAACAGCAGCTTTAACTGCAAAATGATTGAAAGGCTTGTTTTCCTGATTCAATTTTTTACCCAAAATAACCTGAGTGGCAAGCTTTGCAATAGGAATATTGATTACCTTGGAAATAAAAGGAACTGTGCGACTAGCCCTTAAATTCACTTCAAGTATGTATACATCACTAGACCTCTTGCATAACTCGATTTCTGAAGGCAATTTTGTCGTCAAAGCTTGTCTGCGCTCCTCAAATACATTCGAGTATTCTGTGGTGCTCATCTGCACTTTTCCTAAAAATTTCTCATCACAAACAGGTTCTGCAAGAGGTCTATTCTCTTGAACAGCAAACTGAATGTTTATCAGACCTTTCACTTCTAGTGCAAGAGCTATTCTTTCAGTTTGTAGCTTAATCTCTTTTATTACTTCGTCACTCAATGTATTTGTCGGTATTGAGCATGTTGAATCGCCAGAATGAATACCAGCTTCTTCAATGTGCTCCATGACCGCTGCAATGAAAACTTTTTCCCCATCACATACAGCATCAACGTCAACCTCAACTGCATTGACTAAAAATTTATCAAGAAGCAGTGACCCGTGTTCAAAAATTTTGGTTTGATTCAAGACATACTCTTTAAAGCTCTGAGTATCGTGTCTAATCGACATGGATTGACCACCGAGGACATATGATGGCCTGACTACTAGTGGAAACCCCACCTTTTCTGCATTGGTTAACGCTTCTTCTACTGAATGGCAGATAGAACTTTCAGGTTGTTTTAAATTAAGTTGCAAAGCAAGATTTTTAAACCTCATGCGATCTTCTGCAAGGTCAATAGAATCAAACGAAGTTCCCAGAATTTTGAAACCTCTCTCGTTAAGCACTTTGGCTAACTTTAAAGGTGTTTGACCACCTATTTGAACTATTACACCAACCAGTGTGCCATTTTCTTGCTCTTTACTGAGTATTTCAAGCACATCCTCTGCAATCAGTGGGGCAAAATATAAACGATCAGCGGTATCGTAGTCAGTTGAGACAGTTTCTGGATTACAGTTGATCATTATTGTTTCATACCCCATTTCTTTGGCGGCAGAAGCTGCATGTACGCATGCATAATCAAACTCAATACCTTGACCAATGCGATTTGGACCACTTCCTAAGATGACAACCTTTTCTCGGTCAGAAATGTCCGCTTCGCATTCTGTCCTATTTGTAATGTCTCCCTCATAGCAGCCATACATATAAGCAGTGCTCGATTCAAATTCAGCTGCACAGGTGTCTACACGCTTATAAACTTGTTTAATGCCAAATTTTTTTCTTATTTCCTCAATTTGTTTTACTCGATCTCCAGCGTGTAACGCTGGCTGGATCCCAGTGTCACGCACTGGGATGACATTAGAGGGTACTGGGATGACAGAGGTAGGTCTATTACTTAACTTTGCCAACCTTGCATCCGAGAATCCCATCTTTTTTAGTTCTAATATTTCATATGCAGTTCCAGGAAGGCCATTTTCCTTGATTTTTTGTTCAGCTAATATAATTTGCTGTATATTCTGCAAAAACCATAAGTCATATCCTGTAATCGAATTTATTTCTTCTATGCTAATTCCGTGGCGCATTGCGTCAGCAGCAATCAGTAATCTGTTTGGCAGCAATTTTGCTAATTGAGATTTTACGTGATCAATATCAATGTTCTCAGGAAATACTTCATCAAGTCCTGTAAGATCAGTTTCAAGTGAACGAAAAGCTTTCTGCAGTGACTCATTAAAAGTGCGGCCTATAGACATCACTTCTCCCACTGATTTCATGGAGGTTGATAATTCACAATTTGTCCCCTTAAATTTCTCAAACTCAAATCGAGGAATTTTAGTGACGATATAATCAATCACTGGTTCGAATGCTGCTGGTATTATTGGAGCGCAGTCGTTACGTATTTCATCGAGCGAATAGCCAATAGCAAGTTTAGTTACAACTTTTGCAATAGGATAGCCTGTTGCTTTCGAAGCAAGTGCAGAAGAGCGAGAAACCCTTGGATTCATTTCAATTACAACGAGGCTTCCATCTTCTTTAGGATTCACTGCAAACTGAACATTTGCACCGCCGGCACTAACATCAATTTCTCTCAGCACTGCTATAGATGCATTTCTCATCTGTTGGTATTCTACGTCACGCAGAGTCAAAGCAGGAGCAACAGTTATGCTATCCCCAGTGTGCACTCCCATCGGATCAACATTTTCTATCGAACAGACTATTATGCAGTTATCTTTACAATCGCGGATAACTTCCATTTCATATTCTTTCCAGCCGATAATTGATTCATCTATCTGAACTTCATTTATTGGCGAAATTTTGAGAGCACTTTCTGCGATATTGAAAAACTCCTCTTTATTATATGCTATGCCACTACCTGCGCCACCAAGGGTAAATGATGAGCGGATAATTGCTGGTAATCCAACGTAATCCAAAGCCTTTTTTATTTGTTCTTGATTTTTTATAATGATACTTTTGGGGTATTTCAGTCCTATTCTATCCATGGACTGGCGGAATAACTCTCTATCCTCTGCTTTTTTTATTGCTTCTCTATTTACCCCTATTAATTCTACGTTGTATTTGTCTAACACTCCATCATCTGCAAGTTTTATTGCACAATTGAGTGCTGTTTGCCCGCCCATTGTCGGCAATATTGCGTCTGGCCTCTCCTTAATTATAATTTTCTCTATGATTTCAGGCAGTACCGGCTCAATATAAGTTGCATCAGAGAATTCAGGATCTGTCATTATAGTTGCAGGGTTGGAGTTAACCAAAATGACTTTATAACCTTCGCTTTTTAATACTTTACAGCTTTGCGTTCCGGAATAATCAAATTCACATGCCTGACCTATAACTATTGGGCCTGCTCCTATTACTAATATAGATTCTATATCTGTGCGTTTCGGCATAATTACAATAACGGTCTCTATTCAAGTAATGTTACCAATCTTTCCTGTATATGTGAATTTTTATTAAACCTATTAGCTAATTACTTTTAGGCTTGACGCATAACTGTACGAACATTGCAATTTGCAGGTGGCAAGTGGTGTCATTCAAGTAGCTTGGCACTGGAATCCAGCTTTCCTAGCGGACTCAAATCACAATGTTCGCACAGTTGTGGGATTATTGTATAATTAAATACTTTTTTAAACTAATGAAGCTTGAAAGCGGATCTCCTTTCACGACCTGTGTTTACTTCATTCACTTTAGGAGTATGAATAGGCGTTATCATTGGGTTTTCAAGTTGTGTTGCTTGCTTTAAACCCTCGCTTACACTTTTGTCCTTTAAAATTTCATCAAGCTGCTTACTCTTTTGTTGCTCTTCGTTATTTGACGTATCTCTTTGAGCATCTTCTTTCATGCCACGAGCATTCTCTACATCCTTTTCACCTTCACCTAAAAATTTTTCTAATATTTTCTTAACAAAGCGCTTCAGAAGACTCAAAAACCCTTCTTCTTTTTGATTTTCTTGTGGTTGAGGCGTGGTATCTTTTTTGTCCGGCTCAGTGTTGAGCTTCTCTTTTACAGAACTCTTGCTCACTGAGGGACTAACGATGTGCTCTGGTGGCTGTGTATCTGTTTGTACAGAAGCCTCAGAAGTCTTTTTTTGTCCACTTTGTTCAACATTTTTACCTTCTGTTGTAGTTTCTCTAAGAGTGTTAGCTGCTTCTTGAAATTTTTTGTCATTTTTTAATTCTGCAACTTTTTCACTTGTGAAGATGCCCTTCCCTTTATATTGTTGGTCAAGCTCAGCAATTCTTTCAAAATCTTGACGTGCTTTTTCATCTGCACGTCCTTCTTGACTTTCAAGTTTCTGATTCAATTCTGCAACGTTTTTCATTTTGTTCTCAAGCTCCTTATTTTTCACAGCTTTTAGAGCCTCTGTTCCTTTTGCGATATAATTAACCTTCTCTTCTAATGAAGTACCTTCTGGAAAAGCACCTGGAGAACGTTCAAAGACGTCTTTAAACTTTTTTTCAACACTTTCTTGAGATGTCTGGGCCATACCTGTTACCTATTAAAACATATCATATAACCAGTATATCAGCTAATTATATAAAAAACAGTTAACATAACTTGTGGTAAAGAGGGTTTATCAAGAGCGTCCTTTTTATATTTTTTTATTAAAATGCTATTTACTTATTAAGTTAAAATGTATAATTATATAAGAGATGAAAGATAGCTCATTAGCAGTAGTATTCGATTGGGATAATACCTTAGTTGACACTCAAGATAACATTTTTAATGCTATTAAGCATACCATAAACTCAATGGGGTATAGTAATAGAGCTGCTGATAGAAATTCCCATGAGTCGAGAAAGAGCTATATGGTCAATTTATTTGGCGATCAGTGGAAAAAAGCAAATCAGATATATCAACAATATTTAGATGATGCACTATTGCAAAACATCGCTCTGAATCAAGGAGTAGAGGAAATGTTGCAGACACTGAAAAGCCACAATATTTATCTAGCAATAGTAAGTAATAAGAAAAATACTAATTTACGTAAAGAAGTTGCCTATTTTAAACTAGATTCTTACTTTGAAAGAGTAGTTGGGTCATGCGATACTGCAGAAGATAAACCATCTGCAACCCCACTGCTATTTGCACTAGAAGAGAGTACGTTGCCTATAAATAGAGAAAACGTGTTTTTTGTTGGTGATAGCATCACAGATGTTCTGTGTGCGCAAAATGCCAATTGTTTACCTATTATATACGGCCAATCAATCAGCGGTTATGAAGATTTGTTATGTTTTCAACATTTTGATAAACTTACAGATTTTATAATAAAGTATTTAGAAGATAGGTAATGACAGAGATTGCCAGTATACAAAGGCGCCTTTACGCATATTTAATAGATGTAGCAATTTTATTAATTCCAACTTTATTAATTATACTGCTATTAGAGGATTCTCCGTTGATCTTACATCTATCATACATGTGTGTAAATTGTAGTTACTTCACATATTTTATATCTTCAAAGGCCCAAGCAACTCCAGGTCAACAGTTAATGAATATATATACTATCAATTTAGATGATTCTAAAATAGACTTGAATTTAGCGTTTGACAGAAGCACTTCCCAGTTTTTTCTTCCTTTGTTAAACAGTGTAGTAGTTGTCCTTACTGAATTTTTGCAAGATCAGGAGGTATTAGTGAATGTCTTGAGCGCATTGAAAGTAATTATAGTGCTGCTCACCCTCTATTGGTATCTAGTTGCTTGCTTCTCTAAGAAAAAACAGACATACCACGACATGCTATTTAATACGGTTGTTATCAAAGGAACTATTAAATGAGTTGCTATAACTATCGTTATTATATAAATTATGCTGATAAATTGAACTAAGGGAAGATTATGAATGAAGAGATAGTAAAATATTTGAATAAATTATTGACCAATGAGCTGACTTCTGTACGCCAGTACCTTTTACATTTTGCAGTCCTCCAAAACAATGGAGTTAATAGATTTGCAGAAAAGGTAAAAAATGAGCTTAACGAAGAACTTGAACATGCAAGCAAGTTGGCAGAAAGGATTTTGTTGCTTAAAGGTGTACCAAATTTTCAAGATACAAATGAAATATCAAAGTATGATGGAAAGTTTACAAAAGACACAATACGGAAAATCTTAGAGGCTAATTTGAAATTAGAGGGAAAAGGTATTAAGGATATCAAAGAAACGATTTCTATCGCTGAGAAAGAAAAAGATTTTGTTAGTGTAATGTTATTAGAAGAGATGTTAGAGAATGAAGAAGAGCATTTCCATTGGATTGAGAAACAGATCGATCTTATTGAACTAATGGGTGTTGAAAACTATTTAAGAACACAAATATAGAGTGTTAAAAAAAATAGTATTTATTTTAATTATACCTTGCTCACTTCTTTTTTTATTAGGATTATGGCAAGTATTCAGATTGAACTGGAAGAATAATATTATTAAAAGTATGAGTCTTCCAGTTGTTCATCTATTGCCCAATGATGATCTTGCGCAATTTAACTACAGGCACATCAAGATCGATGGGATTCTAAGTGACATAGAACTATATGTTTTTGCAGGACAACATGGCTATCATGTGTTATCTCCTATGCTACTTACTACTGGAAATTATATGCTAGTGAACAAAGGAATAGTTAAAGAAAAAAAAGAGGAAAGAGCAAAAATTGAAAAAGTAGCTGCAGGTGGAGTTTTATATTGCAATAGCAGTAAAAGCAAAAATTGGTTTATCAAGAACGATACTGCTTCGAATACATGGTTTACCCTGAGTACAGAGGAAATTTCCAATGAGTTAGGTATTAAGCTAGAGAAGTGTGTATTATGGCCGAACAATTTTGGTAGCAAATTAGCTATACAGCCAATGAAGCATTTGGAATATGCAATCACTTGGTTTGCACTTTCCTTAACTTGGTTGATTATGTGCGTAATTTACCATAGGCAAAACCTCAATAAAGCTTGAAGCTTTCTGTACATAAAATTAGAGGTATCTGTTCAGGCAATGGCATCAACTTAAGGGAAAATATCAGTGATTGTGTATAAAATTTCTCTCTAAATTTTTTATCATTAAATTATCCAAAGAGTGCAATAAACAGCACTTTTGTTTCTGTTTTATTTCAACAAAAAAGTTTAAAATGTGTCCTTAAGTTGACGCCATTGTCTGCTCTCCCTCGTCATACCGTCACGGTATCTCTAGATCCTGCTAACAAGTAGCGGGATGACGGTTGTCAGACCAGCGCCCCTATGATGTCATGAAAGTAGCTGACACTGGTTCCTTTATGACGGCAGTGCCCTCTTCTTGTCATCCGAGTAGCCCCTATAATGTCATCCCAGTGCGTGACACTGGG
>CACPSE010000028.1:0-17013 GCA_902636535.1 uncultured Wolbachia sp.
CGCTAAAAATAAAATTACATAACATAAGAAGCAACGCTAAAAATAAAATTACATAACATAAGAAGCAACGCTAAAAATAAAATTACATAATAAAGAGCTATTTCAGCAAAGTTTCAAACAAATAAAGTTCATTAGCCTCACAATTGGCACTTTATGGAATACACTTGATACATAAATTTAAAATACAAGTTAACGAATTATTATAACTTCTACCAAGATAATAATACAGTAAGGTTTGGTAGTGAGGTATCAAAATGGGAAAATACACTAATGCATGGTTTTATAAGAAGACTGACCCAAATCATCACGATTGTGCAAATGATGGCACTTGCGGGCAATCTATAACGGACTTTAGGATTGGTAATTCTGACATTTCTTTCTACGATAACTATGGAAGAACGATCGCACAGATACCTAAGTTGCCTAACGGAAACTCTATTACATACTATAATAATTTATATAAAACTGCACAATCAAAAAACTTTGGTGAGAATACAAAATACGTAAGATTACAAGATGTGCTGCCTAATCAATTTAATTTTGAATACGGAAAGTTGAATTGCGTAATACATTATGACAATGTATCGCAACGGGAGCAAGATCAAATGAAGCTTGATATTCAAAATGCCTATGAGGCATATAAAGCAAAGTTTTGTATGGATAGTGATACTCAAGTGACTGTGCATACCTATGTTTTTAATAATAGAGATGATTATAGGGGATATGGCACTTTGGTTCCTAAGTTTTCATGGAGTCAATCTTCGTTCAATATTTCTGGTGGGATGACAAATGGAGAAAGCGTATTACTCTATAAAGATGTTTATACGGACAACGTTTTAGCCCATGAATTTGGTCATGTATTTCAAATGAGGCTTTCTGAAGCAAAAGTAGAGGAGTTAGACCGTATAAATAATCAGCTGATGGCAAATGCAATTGGACTTGAGGTAGAAGAAAAAAATTATAAAGCTATTTGCAAGCAGATGGGTGTAGATGAATATGAAGACCGTGGATGGATGTTTAAATTTAAATACAAAGGTACAACTGGTAGTATATACCGCAAGGATCTTTCAGAAGCAGAGAAATTTCAAATTATACAACGTGTCAAGAATTCTGGACTAGATGAATATGAAGACCGTGGATGGATATTTAGTTTTAAATACAAAGGCACCACTTATAACGTAAGATACAAGGACTTTTCAGAAGATGAAAAATTTAAAGCTATACAAAATGTCAAGAATATTCATGAACTAGTAGATGAATATAAAGACCATGGATGGATATTTAGTTTTAAATACAAAGGCACCACTTATAACGTAAGATGCAAGGACTTTTCAGAAGAAGAAAAATTTCAATTTATCAAAGACATTAAGAACTCTCATGAATCGCTCGTTAGTGAATGTGATGGATTGGGGAATGAGAATACAGTTTTATCGATTCACGTTGATGAAAATAAGGAGATAAGTCAAATGTATTTTCAAAACTCCGACAAAAATATATTCAAGCAGCTAGATAAGACACTCATAAGCAGAAGTAAGCCTGAACAAGATGTGGATGATACAGATAAAGAGCCTGAACCAGAATCAGGAAAAGAACCCAAAGAGGATATAAGCAGAAGTAAACCTGAACAAGATGTGGAAGAATCAAATGAAGTAGAACAAAGTAATGTAGAAGAAGAAAAAAGTAACCAGCAAGACACTCAGCAACCCAGTAATTTCTTATCCAATATTTTTTCAGCAATTAAATCCATTATTGATTCTATCTCATCACTCTTTTTATGGTTATTTGAGTCTAAAGAGAAAGAACAATCTGATAACAATTCTTCTTTGCTTAACTTATCAGAAGAACAATCCGATGATAATCCTTCTTTGTTTAAGCTCGATGCTAATGAGTTAGATCACAACGTTAAGCCTGATGCTAATGAGTTAGGTTACGATGTTAGAGATCACTTATCAGATTATTATCACTCACCTGATGAGTTCATGTAGTGTGACTGTTTTATAGCCACTCCCCTACCCTTTCTAACTGTATAGCCTCAGCAAATATAGAGAAGCTAAAGGGAGTGGTATTACTTAAATAACTAGATAAAAAACCAGGTGGATCATTCTGAAATTCTTGCATTTTCTGTCTATAATTTTATAAAGAAATAACTTTTACTTTATCATAATCAAGTTTCCAAAAAGAGAGTGATATTACTTAAACAACTAAATAAAAAACCAGGTGGATCATTCTGAAATTCTTGCACTTTTGTCCATAATTTTGTTAAACAACTTCCCTTTTGGTCATATCGAACCAAATTTCTTTTTCACACCACCTTTTAAGCCACCGATGACAGCTTCGTTAGTTTTTGTCATAATGCGATCAAACACTCCCAATAACCTCTTTAATAGGTTTGGAGTTAGCGAAGAGATAAGATCAACAGATACGTTATTGTTTTTGTCATCACCACTTGCTTTATAGTCTATTGAAACGATTCCCCTACTTTTCCCGCCAGTAAGAAGTTTCCCAATTATAGGAATTTTTAACAAAGATTTATTAATTGAATATGCTGGTATTACTTGTCCTTCAACTTGGAATTTATAATTTCTAATGTCGAGCTTACCGCTAGTGCTAATGCCTAATTCCGCTCCTTCAAGCCAAGATTCTTCAATTTCGACAGAGCCGTCTTTGTATGAGAAAGGTGCATTGCATTTATAAAAGTATACACCTTCATTTTTTATGGCATTTACAATGCCAGGCAATGAAGACATCGACAATAAAGTAGTAAGTAGTGGAGCATCTTTGATGTAGAAATTGCTAATGGATAACGTACCATAATGTTCTCCACTTTCTCTCTGAGGAGAGAGATAAAAAGACATTTTGCCGTTTTTAATTGATTTACTAATGCCTAAGGAACGCGAAAGTATACCTGCATTATCCGCATATATTTCGAGCCCTATTCCACTATATTCCGCTAGTATGTTGCTGCTATCTTCTAGAAACTGTCCTGTAAATTGACTTCCATTGCAATTACCTTTAGTACAGGTTACATTCAGCTTAGCATTTTTGATAACGATGCCTTCTTTCATCATTACATTGTCAACATTCATACTAATCTCTATATCTTTGTTTAATCCATTACTGTTTTTACCAAGCAAGCCTAAAATATCACTCAAATTGATTTTCTCACCATAAATAGTTATGGCATTTTTTTCCTTACCTGATTCAATTTCTATACTAAAATCATTATCAGGCAATTTAAAGCTACTAGAATTTAAATATAAATTTCCATTTTCTACTCTTCCGCTGAATTTTATATCTAGGTCATTTCCTACAACATCTAATTTGTCTATTAACAATTCACCTGCTCCTTTTAACCTTGTAGAAAACAAAATTTTATTGTGATCTTCAAAGCGATTTTTCCACCCTAAGTAGCTTGAATGTGATTCAAATTCTGATAAATCTATATCACCATTAACATACCCCGTCTTATCTTGATTTATCACTGACTCTAAATTTGCACTGACATAGCCACTATCAAAATTAAATATTTGAGCGGGTAAATCTCCGGTCAAATTCCAGGCGAAACTTTCATTCCTATTGCTACTTTTCAGGTCAAATAATAGCTGCGTGTTATTCACCATACCACTACCATTTAAATCTATAAAGTCACTGCCAAAACTAAGCTTAATATCATATTTACCAAGACTTGCATTATAGACGGCCAAATTGTCAATTTCAGAATGAAAATTTGCTGAGAAGTCTACTTTTTTGTCATCAGCATTTAGATTAAAAATGCGAAAATTAAATACGGATTTTGCCATTCCACTTACTTTATCCCTTTCAACCTTCACCACATCATCCAGCTTAAATCTTATAGGCTCATATAAACCATACGCATCACTTACAGCTTGGCCATTAATGGTTAAAACTGAATTTTCCTTATCGAGAGATTTCATTTCAATATCACCACCATTAATAGTGAAATTCTGAAACTTAGCGCTATTTACAGTAATTTCAAGATCGTTATTCTTGATGATCAAATCACCCTTTAATTCCTTTACTTGCTCAAAATCTTCATCAAATTTTACGCTACCGTTTTCTATATCAGCAACTACTACGATATCTGACAGATCGTCATTAAATAAATTTTTAATTTTGCCATTGAAACTTACAATTGTGTTTAAAATATTCCCATCAATATTATCACAATACCAGCTTTTAAATTTACTATTCACTACACCATCTGGTACATAAGTACATAAATCCTTTGCAGCAAACTTACTAATATTAATTCTAAACAAAGCATGACTTGTACTAAAGTTCATTTTGCCTATCAAAGAGAGATACGTGTCATTTAACTTAAAATGGAAGTTTTTTACACTAATAATTCCATCACTATATGTTAAATTTATATTTACATTAGTTAAGGCTAAATTTTTGTTCAAATAATTTTCTGTATTCAATACGTATATATTTCCATCTACAATTTCATCCTTTTTATTAATTTTCACTGAGAAGCTTCCTTTGAATCCTATATTTTTGTCCAAATTGTAGCTTTTAACTAATGTAGAAAACTTGTTCAATAGTCCCAATTTTAGATCATAAAATGTCCCGTATACATTTAGCAAATTGTTGCGATTTTTTATTGTAATTGATAAATCATCCAAAAATCCCTTTCCATCTTTTGTATTCACATGAATATCTAAAATATTAAAATCTTCCCCCTTCCCTATATATAATTTATCAATAAAAAATTCATCTTCTGTGCTTTTATCAATAGCGATGTTAGTAAATTCAATTTTTGAATCCGCATTTAAGTCAAAAAAAAATTCCCTTATTGTTTTTAATAGATTTTTTGCACTGCTTTCTGTCATCTTGAAATTCTTCCCTGTCATCTTGAAATTCTTCCCTGTCATCCCAGTATCTTTCTTCCCTGTCATCCCAGTATCTTTCTTTCCTGTCATCCCAGTATCTTTCTTTCCTGTCATCCCAGTGCTTGACACTGGGATCCAGGTTTCTTTTTTTCTAGATTCCAGCGTCACGCGCTGGAATGACACCGAAGGAAGGCGGTTATTACTTAAATAATGATTATCCAAAAGGCCTAATGAGTTTTGCGGATTAACATTAGTTTCTTCTCTCTTGATATATACATGCACATTATCAGCTAAAACTTGAGAAAATTTTATGCTACCTTTAAATAAGGAACTTAACTTAAAATGTACAGAAAGCTCAGGAACTTTTATAGTAAAATTAGGATTTGCTATTGCCAAATCTGTAATGACTAAATACACATCTTTCTGCCAAACAACTGAGGTATTCTCCATATTAACGCTTGAGCCAACAAATATTTTTGATATTTTATGTTTAACATAAAAATTAATATAATTAATATTGATTTCTAAAGGACTCTCACCCTTAAAAAAGACAAATAAGCAGAATACGAACAATAGAACTATGGAAAGTGATATAGTGATTTTTTTAAGCATCGATTATTGCTTTTCTTGCTAAACTATCAGCCTCCTCATTATACTTATCGCCACTGTGTGCTTTAACCCACTTCCAATCAATTTCGTGTTGTGAAGCAACGTTGTCTAGCTCTTTCCACAATTCCATATTTTTTACTGATTTTTTATTACTTGTTTTCCAGCCATTCATTTTCCACTTATTTATCCATTCTGTTATGCCATGCTTAATATAAAGACTATCCGTATATAAATTAATATTACAAGAAAATTTCAATACTTTCAGCCCATTGATCACCGCTGTTAACTCCATTTTATTGTTTGTGGTATTTTCTTCTCTACCATAAATGTCTTTTCTGTAATCTTGAAATAATATGATAGCTGCCCATCCTCCCGCTCCAGGATTACCAGAACACGCCCCATCCGTGTATATTATCACTTCCTTTTTGCTCATCTTTAACTGTAATGAATTAATAAAGTATATAGTTGCTTTTATGAAAGCACAATTTCTAAAGGTAGTTTACTTTAAATTTTATTATAGAAACAAAGAAAAGCGCAACAACTAGTGTTATTAGAAGGAAAAGTAAAAAATAGTTTTTATGTTTCTGCCGTTCTTTCATAACTAAAATAAATCAATAGAACAAAAAATAATACTGGCGAATAGGGAAAATAGATAAGAAATTGAATAAGAAAACATTTTTTTCTGTGAGCTGTGATTCTTGAATCTGAGAATTGATATAGCGTACCAAATAAAGATGCAACCTGCAAAAATTGCCATGCTTAGATAAAGTAAAGCCTTTTTCAAGAATAGAGCTGGAAGCAAGCTAGTTAGCACCAGCAAAATACTATAAATTAATATATATTTTCTTGTTTTCTTCGGACCATAAACAATATTGAACATTGGAATCGATGCCTTTGCATAGTCTTCAGACTTATTTAAAGATAGGGCCCAAAAGTGTGGTGGAGTCCACATAAAAATTACTGAAAATAAAATGAAACTTTCCCAACTTACAGAATTAGTCACAGCTGCCCAGCCAATCATTGGAGGAAAAGCACCTGCTGCACCACCGATAACGATATTCTGCGGAGTACGCCTTTTTAGCCAAATTGTATATACGAAAACGTAAAATAATATGCTAACTGCAAGCAAAGCAGCAGAAATATAATTTACTGCTATTGCCATGATAAATACTGACAATATTCCAAGAGTTATACCAAATTCAAGCGCGCTTTCTGCAGAAACTCTACCTGAAGGTATAGGGCGGTTTTTTGTCCTTTCCATGAGCAGATCTATGTCTTTGTCATACCACATATTTATAGCACCTGCAGATCCTGAGCCAAGAGCAACACATATAAGAGATATTAGTGCTAGAAAAGGGTGCATACTACCTGGTGCAGTAACCATACCAGCAACTGCAGTAAATACCACAAGATACATTATCCTTGGCTTCAGCAAACGCCAAAAATCCAGTATTGTTGATTCAACATTTAGCAAAACACTTGTGTACATTCTATTTTATCACTGGTGGCTTTTCGAAAGTATGAAAAGGCGGTGGTGAAGATACCGTCCATTCCAAGGTGTCACCTTCCCAAGGATTATCTCCAGCTTTCTTGCCCCATTTAAAGAGATGTATAACTATAAACACAAAAAACATAACTGAAACAAAGGACATATACGAACCAATTGAGGATATATAATTCCAAGGGATAAACGCATCAGGATAATCAGGTATACGCCTTGGCATACCAGCTAATCCTAAGAAATGTTGAGGTAAAAAAGTGATATTGGTGCTAATAAAAGTAAGCCAAAAGTGGATTTGACCTAAGCGCTCATTATATTGTTTACCCGACATTTTACCAATCCAATAATAAAAGCCAGCAAAAGCTCCAAATAATGCAGCAAGTGACATGACATAATGGAAGTGAGCAACAACATAATAGGTGTCGTGCAGGAGCTTATCTATTCCACCATGAGAAAGAATTATTCCCGTTATGCCACCGCCAACAAACATGAAAATAAAACCTAGTGCAAATAGCATAGGGGTCTTAAACTCAATTGCTCCACCCCACATAGTTGCAATCCAGCTAAAGACTTTTACACCAGTTATAACACCGATAAAAATTGTGGTAGTGCTAAAAAATGCAGCAGCGTCAGCACTAAGCCCAACAGTGAACATATGATGAGCCCAAACCATAAAGCCAAATACTGCTATACCTATCATTGCATAAACCATCCCTATGTAACCAAATACAGGTCTGTGAGAAAAAGTTGATACAACCTGACTTATGATGCCAAATGCAGGAAAAATAATTACGTAAACTTCTGGATGACCAAAAAACCAAAATAAATGTTGAAATAACACAGGGTCACCACCACCTGCAGGATCAAAAAAGGAAGTACCAACATTGCGATCAGTAAGAAGCATAGTTATAGCACCGGCAAGCACTGGTAAGGCAACAATCAACATAAATGCTGTTAGCAAGACAGACCAAACAAACAGTGGCATCTTAGTTAATGACATTCCTTTTGTGCGCATGTTAAATATAGTAACTATAAAGTTGATCGCCCCAACAATTGACGACATACCAGCAACGTGGAGAGCAAGTATAGCAAGGTCAACTCCTGCACTTGGATGGGACATTACCTGTGATAAAGGTGGATATAAAGTCCAACCTGTACCTGGACCTTCACCAATAAACACTGAGAGAATGGGCAAAATAAAAGATGACACTAACAACCAAAAACTTAAATTATTCATACGAGGAAATGCCATATCTGGTGCGCCAATCATGAGAGGTACAAACCAGTTACCGAATCCTCCCATGAGGGCTGGCATTATCATAAAAAACACCATTAACAACGCATGCCCTGTAACCATTACGTTATATAATTGATAATTATTGTTAAGTATATTAATGTGCATTAGTTGAGTGCGAATAATCACCGATAATAATCCACCAATAATTCCAGCTAATATGGAAAAAATAATGTACAGTGTCCCTATGTCTTTATGGTTGGTGGAAAACAACCAACGCTTTATGCCCTTTGGTGCGTCACTCATATCTATACTCCAAATTTAACTCACTAATTTTCTATTTTCAATCCACTTATTAAAATCTTCTTTGCTTACTGCTTCAACAACAATTGGCATAAATCCATGGCCTTGACCACACAATTCGTAGCACTGCCCATAATAAACACCAGACTTTTTGATATTAAACCACGCCTCATTCAGCCTACCTGGTATCGCATCAATTTTTACACCGAAAGCCGGTACTCCCCAACTGTGTATCACATCTCCTGCTGTAACTTGTAAACGAACGTTAGTATTAACGGGTAAAATGATGTTGTTATCAACAGAGAATAGCTTTAAATCTCCTTCGATAAAGCCTTCTTTTCCCTTAATATAACTATCAAATGACACACCTTGATATTCTGGATATTGGTAGCTCCAATACCATTGATGGCCAATAACTTTTAGTGTTATATCAGCTTTCGGTATTTCTTCCTGTAGCTTCAGTAATTTAGCGTTTTCAAAGGCTAATACACCAACAATAATCGTTGGTATAACAAACCAAATAATTTCTAAAGGAACACTATGGGTAGTTTTACTTATGTTTGTTACTTTGCTTTTACGAAAGCGAAACGCTATATAAGCAAGCAGCGCCCACACAAAAAGCATTATTGCAACCATTACAAGCATCACAAACGAATGTGACCTAACTACAGCCTCCATTACTTCAGTTGCAGGAGCAGGAAATCCAAATTGCCAGGAAGTAGGAGCAGAGGCAACAGGTATATTTGAGTAAAATATTATCAATAGTGCAAATAACTTCACCATATCTTTTGTTTGTTTGCTATAAAACTAAATGATATACTGTATAATAGTATATATAAACTTACTATGCAAATAGAGATTAGTGATGGTTAATAATTTTTTAGCATTCAACAAGTATAATAATACAATACTAATTTGAGTAAAAAAGCATTTACATAAATCTATTGTAAGTAAAAATATTATAATATTTTAAATTAAGTATTTACTTTAAGTAAATTCTATAATAAGTTTAATAGTGTCTGTTACTGCTAATAACCCTCTAGCCTCACACCTAAAAGCAGTAACAGACACTATTAAACTTTGTGACAAGTTTATAATCTGTAAGATCAAAATCTTACAAGTTTCTTTATTTTATTATACATTGCAGTTTGTTAATTAACTTTTAATGCCTATGGTAGCATTTACTGAACCAAAGGTTTGTGTATTATAGAAAATAATTACAAAAAAAACACACTATTTATATTCCATACAAACTTTTTTCATTAAGATGCTCTTTGAGTTGCTGGTGAGACTGACTTCTTGACTGTGGCATTCTTTAAAGTTTTGTTCATACACTCAACTTGCCCATTTGTCCAAGGATGGCTAACTTTTGTTAGACGGTGTTCAATGTCATTTTCTTCACAAGCTCTATCAAATATATGTTGAAAAGCGTATTTATGGCGTTTTTGGTTAGTAAATTGTATACCGTTATCTGTCAAAATAGTGTGGATTTTATATGGTAAAATTTTAATCAAATTACGTAGAAACTCAGCAGCTATAGGTTTTGCAGCACTTTTATGCAACTCAACATACGTAAATTTGATCTATTGCAACAAACAAATATACCTTTCCTTCTTCTGTTCTGACTTCTGCAATATCAATATGCTATAGGATATTGTTTGAATTTCTTTTTTGGTTCATCAACATCTGGTAGTCTGCTAATGCTGTAGCAACGATGTAGACTAGAAGTGTGGGATTGAGGTTGTAGAGACAGTCATCTAATGGCAATAGAGTATGCTTACGAAATGCAACACTCCTCTTCTAAAGTAAGATAGTATTTTTTTCTCATATTTTATCATACTCTGAGACTGTACACCAGAAGCCATACATCCTCCTTAGGATACCTCTTTTTCTCAGCTCATTTGCAGCTCTTTCTTGTTCATATGCAGGAAATTCTGTAGCTATCTGCTCTTTCTATATCTTCGGAAACTCTGTTTGCTAATAGCGTTACTTATTTCATGTATTGCTTCTTCTCCCCCATTTTCATATAACTCCTTGAATCGATAAAATGTATCTCTTGAGTATCCCATCACTTTGCACGCTTGAGACATATTTCCTAATTGTTTTGCTAGCTCTAATAACCCTAGTTTTGGTTTTAGTATTTTTGTTTCTCATTTCTAACACTCCTTTCTTTTACTATTTTATAACTTACTTATTTTAAGTGTCAGATCAAACTTATTTAATACATGAAAGAAGTTTATTCTTTTTGCTTCTAATTTTTCTATTTTTTACTGTAAATTTTTGCAGAGTTCTCTTACACTCACTCTTTGATTACCTTTTTGTCTTGCTTTGTTTATCTGTTTTAACGCTCCACTAAACGGATACCCAATTGTTCAACACTATCAATTTCAATTTGTAAAGTGTCCTTTATAAACCTATCAGCCTGGTCTGCACTCATAAAAACTGTATATTTATTAGGTATTAACCTTTTTACAGTAGCTCTAACTTCCTCATCACGTGATTTAAGAAGCTCATCAATTTCTTTGTCCTTCAGATGAGATGTGCAATTATAGCTATGCTTTTCGAGATCCAGAAATTTAGCAAAGCTATTACAATCGTTCTCATGGTGAAAGGTTACATTTATACCTACTATTTCGTCCGTTTTTTGCAACTTTCCATCTTTAGCTATCTGTGCCTTAGCAAGCGCAACTGTAGGTTTATGGCCATAATTTGCTCCAATAATTCTTCTTATTGAGTGTTCTGTTGCCATTTTTTGCACTTCGGGATTTTCATCGAACTCTTTCAAAAAATTAAGGTGTAAGTTAATATATTCAGAGTATTTCAACTTGTGTTTTTTATGTATAGTTGGTTTGCAGGGCAGTTCATTTGTAGGTGACTTATAGCTTGCAAGAAGCAACTTTTGCTCATACTGTTCATTATATTCTTTTACTCCTTTAAAATGTCTTTCATATTGAGTTAATCCATCTTCTCCTTTTTTCTCCATCCTTTTTAAGAATTTCTCTACCGGCTCTTGTTTGGCTGAAATAATTTTGCGTATAAACGGAATTTGTTTTTGCAAGCTAACCCAATATGGTAAGCAGACAACTTTTGCATCTTTCAAAAATAGACCTTCTAATTTTTTCACTGCATTGTATAAGTTTGCTGATTCTGGTTTATAATGCCCACTATTATTGTCTATATAAGTTATTTTACCATTTACCACTTTTATTAAACCAGCACATAAAACTGGCCTACCACCTGCAAGAGTTGAATGACGATAAGCCCCTTCGCTTTTATTAACATTAATATGTTCATGAGTGACTAGCTTTCCATCAAGCGTGATCACATAAGCTACACAACCTTTTTCTCCCTTACTAATTTTATCAGTTGTATCATATAATTTGCCTTTAAAGCCTTTTAACTTATTACCTTCTATTTCTGGCACTAAGTCTATGTATAATTTTCCTTTATAAGTAATTTTAGTATGTTCTATTTGATCATCTGGAGTAAAATACTTAACCTTTGTATTAGTTCCGGGGATTTTTCTTTCTTTAACTCCAACTTCTGGAAATAAATTATAGCGTAGAAAAAAATATGTAAATTTACTTTCTATCCAGTGTAAAATTCTGTTTATAATACCAAAAACTTTTTTGTTACCTAAATCAATAGAGAGTTGCTGTTCTTTTGGTACTGTTTTATGATTGGACTTTGTACCAGATTTGCCAAATTCTTTGGCAGCATATTTAAACTTTTCTAGTAAATATTCCTTACGCTCTTTTGATACTAACATTTTTACCTCACCAACTATTATTTTATTTTATATTATTTTAGACAAAAAGTCAATTTTTTCCTTAATATGCTAATAAAAGAAAAAGCGGCAGCAAGCAGATAAGCTATATATAAATATTAAAAAAACGTGAATCTTGCTTGTGTTAATCACAAATGCTAAAGCTAGATCTAAAACGCCTATGGTCTGGCTCTTGAATGGTTATGTAAGAAGTCTAATCTACTTTCAATTCCCCAGTATGTAAACTGCGCGGTAAGGACTCTAATTCCTTTGCAGCACTTAAACTTTTATTTTTTGCATGTATACCAAGCTTATTGAATTCTCGAGCAGCAGGAAACACCCTTGCTTCAAGAGAGCCAGCAGTTTTATTATAATGATCAACAGCACTTTTTAAGCTCCTGCGCAAATTATCAAAGTTTTCACCCATTGTGCAAATGCGCTCATATAAAATATGACCTAGTTCCCTGATTTTCTTTGCGTTTTCAGCTATCATCTCTTGCTTCCATCCATACGCTATTGCTCTCAGCAACGCAATTAGAGTGATCGGTGTTGCAATGATCACTTTTTTTTCCACTCCAATCTCTATCAAAGCAGGCTCATATTCCAGTGCTGCGCTAAAAACCCCCTCCCCTGTTAAGAAAAGCACCACAAGTTCTGGCGTATTTTCAAATTGATTCCAATACTCTTTTTTACCCAAGTCATTTATGTGTTTCTTTATTGCCAGAGAATGATTCTTTAATTTCTCCTTTTGTATTTGCAAATCATTTTGTGATATAGCATCCATGTAAGAATCAAGCGGCACTTTAGCATCTATTATTATTTGCTTTCCAGATGGCATTTTGATTATTAAATCAGGACGCAATAAATTATCCTCGTTTTTATCAACCACTGACGGCTGAGTAAAAAAATCGCAATATTCAATCATTCCCGCCATTTCTACCACCCTTTTGAGCTGCATTTCACCCCACTTTCCTCTGATGTGAGGCTTTCTCAAGGCATTAGCAAGGCTGGAAGTTTGGTTCATCAGCGCTCCAATTTGCTCCTTTAAACCTTCATAGGCCCCTACCCTCTCTTTTTCCAGCTCACGTATTTCATTATCAAATTTTTCTAATTTTTCTTTTATTGGAGTTACAACTTCGTTGATCGTTGCTTGTCTTTTTTTGAAATCGCTTTCCGTTTCTTTTAACTTGTTATCAATGACTTCCTTCGCTAAGTTCAGAAAATTATTATTGTTCACTTGCAAGGCATCAAGAGAGAGCGCTTTAAAAGTGTTTGTTAATCTCTCCTCTGCTTTTGTTAGTAATTCTATTTCCTTTTTCTTTTCCTCACGTTCTTTTTGCAGAGTTACTTCAAGTTCTGCTCTTTTGACCCTTAAATCAACTATTTCTTCATTCTTCGTAAGCAAACTTTGCTTTGTTTCTTGAAGTTCTTGCTCTAATTTACATAAATTACCCTCAAGGTTTGCTTTCTTTTCGCTCAGTTTTTTTACGATAATGTAGAAAAATAGTAATAGAGAGACAACCAGAGCTATAGAATTGAAAAGCATCAGAATAAAAGAACTGCGTTTACAATTCTATATGATTTTTGTGTGTATAGCTATAAGTAACGACGTCATACCGCACACAACTGTACGAATGTCTAGTTTAGTTATAAAATGTATATAAAATATTAACCGCTGATGTCATCCCAGTGCGTGACACTGGGATCTAAATTTTATGAAAAACTATTATATTTATATACTTGCAAGTAGACACAATAAGGCTCTATATATAGGTGTTACGTCGAATTTAATTAAACGAATTTGGGAGCATAAGAACAACCTGTTTACACCGAAATATAATGTGCATAAATTAGTTTATTTCGAGGAATTTCAAGATGTAGATTCGGCTCTTAATAGAGAAAAACTTTTAAAAAGTTGGAAAAGAGAATGGAAAGTCGATTTAGTTGCAAGAAAAAACCCAAATTGGTATAATTTATATTATGAAATCACGAAATGAGATCCCAGTGTCACGCACTGGGATGACACAAGTAGGAACTAGGATGACAACGTTCATACAGTTTGCACGGTATGACGTACTTATTTATATAGTATAATATAAAAAAAAGAGCACCTAAAGAGGTGCTCCTTTTGAAAGGTTTGCTACAATGATTATGCACTAACAAGTTGACCATTACTAGCGGCTGGTGTTGTTGCAGAACTAGCAATTTCTGATTTAGGAACCGTAATCGGATTTTTAGATATCTGAGTTACGGCAACGATTGCTTGCTTCTCACTCAGATCCAACATCTGCTTCATTGTTGCCAGTTCGTCAGACGAAGTTTTACCATCCTGAGATGCTACTGACTCTATACTCAAGAATGCACCATTTTTGTTCGTTCCAGTAAGTTTATTACAAGTAATTTGGAATACTTCTCCTTTTTCACACTCGACATATAGAGTGTATACTTTTAAATTATCTATAATCTCGTTATAATTATGATCAATTTTACCTTTAAGACCTACACCACCACCAAAAACTTTGCCTGTATGATTTATAATTACAAATATTTCCAGTACTCCATTTGTGTTTTCATAAATACCGCCAATAACAGGTGGTTCATCATGTTCCTTAGATTGCGTAACATCAGTTCGACTGTCAGCACCATTACTATGGGTTTGACCATCTGCAACTACTGGCTGTTTAGGCTTAACTTTACTATCCAAAGTTTTTGGTAATGTTTCGTCTGAAAACTTCCCTTGCTGTGATGTATTTTGTTGAGTAGCATTTGCTTTACCCCCAAACAACCACTTCCAACCTGATGAAATTTTTCTTGCAATCCATGAAATTCCTGTGTGATCAGCAATCCACTTAAAAAAGTTTTTTATTTTTTCCCACATATTTACTCCTTAAATTAATAATAAATTAACTTAATTATTTCATAAATAGTATAACATGTCAACTATTTTTTACTTTAAAGAGGAAATAGACTTCTCACATTATAAAAAACCATTAGCCCACTCTTTGATGTCATTCCAGCGCGTGACGCTGGAATCCAAATTTTTTAGACTGGATCTTATGGTCAAGCCCACAGCTGTATGAACATTGTCTACCAGGAGGGTGTCATCCCAGTCTGGGATCCAGGAATTTTATTAAGTTGGTAAGCATAAAAGTAGCCGTTTTATGTTAAAATACAACGTTTTGATGATTATGAAAAGGCTGGATTCCAGACTGGAATGACAAGAAGAGGGCATGGGATGACAGGAGTGGAGCTATACAAAAAGAAGTAAAAAGGTTTTGAAGGCGGTGCTGCGGAAGTTTTTAGTACTTGCTCGCAACTTTCAACAATTTAATAGCACTGGTGTTTACAACCTCTCCGCCAACACGCTTAGTGACAAAAAACCTCACATAAGGTTTATTCGTATAAGGGTCTCTTAATATTCTCATTCCTCTGTTATCTACAATCTTATAAGCTTGTTTGAAATCTGCCATCGCAATTACTGGTAGCTGATTGTTTGGCGCTGGTGGCATATCGGCAGATTGATATACTGGTATTCCCATTAAAGTATCTGGAGCTTCAAGCGACAGACTTGGCTGCCAGAGATACTGACCTGTTTGAGATTTTAGCAGCCTGATATCCTTCAACGTACTCCTGTTCATCAAAAATGACGCATTTTTGGAATAATATTCGTCCAGAGAGTAATACAACATCATTATTGAATCACTATCTAATTTTTCAGTTTTAACTTGCTCTATTTTATTATAACTGTTTCCATTTTCATAAGCTAAAATTCCTTTTGGTTGAAAAGTGCCCTCACCCTTAATGAAGGCTTCGCTTTCTTCCTTACTAAAAGTCTCGGCAATCTTTTCCACCAGCCAACTCTCAACATCGACAAACGCATCATCGAGTAACTTTTGTGATATTTGTGGTTGAGCATATAACTCGTAAGTTGTGACGGAAATCTTTTGGATTTTGGGCGTGTCCGTATCTTTTGCAAAATCATACTTAGACTTATTGCCACCGTCCTCATCATCTACTGTTTCACTGCTCCAACCTGCACCGGCGCGGTCAAAATCTTCTATAATGTAATCCAATGTTTCAGTAGAGATTCTTTGACTGGAGCATATTTGTCGCATTGGGGACGAATCAGTTACGCGCTTGTTTATGCGTTTTACAATATGCGGAGTAACTAGATACCCCCCGATATCACTGTCATCTCCACTGAGGGTTTTGTGTGATAAACCGCTTTCCATTCCCTTGCGGATATAATCAGAAAAATATTTATCGCTTGTGCTAAAATCTGTATTTACTTCTGGACGTTGAGCTGCAGTTTCGATCAAGTCTAAACGCTCTTTGCAACTATCAATGGCATTATTTACCTTGCATAGCTGCTCAATTGTTGCAGAATCAGCATGCCCTTTGCTTTTAATTTCTTTTAGTTTGCGATCATTTATTAATTTAAATTGCTCCCATGATGAAGCGAGTTCATTAATACGGTGAGCGATATCGGTAAGTGACATAATAGCCTCCTTTGAAAATAAAATGAAAATGGAAATAAGGTAATAGGAATGGCATCCATAGATGTTTCCCACAGTTGTACGAATATTGCAATATGGTACATAGTAAACGATGTCATTCCAGTGCTCCCTTTCTTGTCATCCCAGTGCTTGACACTGGGATCCAGCTTCTATGCAACTTAATTAAAAACGTTTGTTTTAGCGTAAGACAACTACCTTTAGCTCATCAGCTCAGTTATAAGCAAAATTTC
>CACPSE010000029.1:0-16799 GCA_902636535.1 uncultured Wolbachia sp.
AAGTGTAAAAAAATCAACCACATTACACCATATTTAGCCCGTTTTATTCTAACGATTTTGTTTGTTCAGCTATTTTCTGCCGCTCTGCTGAACAGATACGTACGAACATTGTAGTTTGGGCCACCAGTGGGGTGTCATCCCAGTGCCCAGACACTAGGATCCAGCTTTTGATCGAAAATGTTGTATAGTGCACAATCAATTTTGCTGGATCCCAGTGTCAAGCACTGGGATGACAAGAAAGGGAACACTGGAATTTTTGTTTCAGCATTAGCCATGCATCTAAACAGATACGTTGCCTTGAGAATCGCAACATCCATGCAGTTATGCACGTAACACTGAAAATCAAAAAAAACAAAGAGGCAGACTTAATCTCCCTCTTTTATACTTAGCTGTCTAGCCTTTTCCTTTTTTCCTTTTCCTTTAGCAACTTGTTCGACAATAAGTGAGCCTAAATAAGTGTTAACCCCTTTATTCTCCTCTTTGTTTAAACCTAATTCTTCCAATTGCTTACTTTTATCATCTATTGGAACGTATTCACTTTTATCGTTTTTCACTGCTAGTGAATTTATATCTAAGAACACAGTATCACTAAACGCCGCTTTACCATCACCAATTTCACCAGTAATATAGTAATTTTTGTCTCCTAAGCTGAAGTTTATACGATATTCATCTTTCACAACATTACCGTCTTTGTCCTTATTTTGGTTATTCTTTTTCATTTCCTCATACACCTCTTTTGTTACTTGTAACATTATGTTATCATCCTTAGTGACAATCTTCGGAGCTTTTACCTCAGATATTTTGTTATTTTTTATGATAGCAGATATTGCTAGACTAGTTAGCGCAATAGCAACAAATGCTAATACACCGATTCCAAGTGGTGTAGCTGCAAAAGCTGCAAGTGGAGCAAGCATGGAAGTTGAAGACACCCAATATGGTGCTGAAAGCGCTACTGCTGCGCCTATGACATACAAAGAAGTAAGTGCAACAAGTGCAGTATTCGTTTTGTGGAACTGACCACGATGATTTTTAAAAATTAGCATAAACAACCTCGTTTAATAAAATATTAATATGCTTAAATTGTGTATAAAAAAACTGTCATAGTCAAGCTTTTTCGTAAGTTCCCTGCCACTTGAGCCAAAGCCCCCTGCATTGCGGCCGGTTTCTTCTGTGCAGAACTCTTCTCTGTCATCCCAAATTACCTGAGATACAGGAGAAATAAGGATTTGTGCAATTCTATCTCCCCTTTTTATTTCGTATGGTTGATTACTTAGATTAATTAGGCAAATTTTAACCTCACCTCGATAATCAGAGTCTATAGTGCCCGGAGAGTTTAAAACAGTGATTCCATGTTTTGCAGCAAGACCAGAACGTGGGCGTACTTGCCCCTCAAAACCGTTTGGTATTGCAATCACAATTCCAGTTGGAACAAGTAATCTCTCAAGTGGATTTAAAACAGCAAAGTCATTCAATGCAGCATAAAGATCCATACCAGCACTCTGCGTAGTTGCATAACATGGAAGAGACAAGTCTTCTCCGTGTGATAATCTTTTTATTTCTACTTTAATTTTACTTTTTTGCATTCTAACTTACCAATTATAATTATAGCATGTAAATTGTACCTGTAAAAGTAATAAATGTTACATAGTAAATCAAGTAGCCCCTTTCCTGTCATTCCATCATCCCTTTCGTGTCACTCTAGCGTTCCTTTTATGTCACTCCAACGCCCTCTTCTTGTCATCCGAGTAGCTGACACTGGGATCCAGGAACTGAGTTGGTGAGTATAAAAGTGGCTGATCTTATGTTAAAACACAGCGTTCTTGATGAGATTGCAGGAAGGCTGGACCCCAGTGTCGGCTACTTGGATGACACCATTTGTTGTAAACTCACTTTTACTCTATGGTCTTGCCGTTATCCTAAACAGATACAGAAGTTTAGCTTTAACTTTAAATAGGCTACTCGACCGTAACAGACTTAGCTAAATTTCTCGGACAATCCACGTCTAACCCTTTTTTTGTTGCAGTAAAGTAAGCAAGGAATTGCATAGCAACACTGTAGATGATTGGAGAGATAAAATTATCAGCGTCTGGAAGTTGCACCACATCTGCACAAACTTCCCTTAGGAATGGCGCTCCTTGCTTATCACTGAAGGCAATTACTTTGCCTTTTCTTGCAATAATCTCTTGTATATTAGATAGCGTTTTAAAGAATAAACTATCATAAGGGATAATTGCTATAACAAGCACAGTGGAGTCTATTAAAGCAATAGAACCATGCTTCATTTCTCCCGCTGCAATACCAATGGTATTAATGTATGAAAGCTCTTTTATCTTCAATGCGCCTTCCATTGCAACTCCGTATGAGCTTCCTCTGCCAATTAAAATAACGTTATTGTGTTCTAATATACTGCCTGATATATGTTGTATTTTCATCACATTTAAAACATGCTCAACATACTTGGGAATAGAGTTGATAGCGTTGCTTAGCTGTTTTATTCTCTCTCCACCCAGTACACCTTTTATTTTTCCAAGCTCCACGACAAAGCATGCTAAAGTTGCAAGTTGTGCAGAGAAGGTTTTTGTTGAAGCAACACCAATTTCTGGCCCAGCAAGAGTATGTAACACAATATCTGAGATCTTTTCAATACTGCTGTTAAATGTGTTAGTTATGCTAATGATCGTTTGTTTCTGCAATTTCGCACAACGCAGCGCTTCTATGGTATCTGCAGTTTCGCCAGATTGAGAGATGAATAACCCAATGCTGCCTTCTTCCAGCTTGACGTTGCTATACCTAAATTCTGATGAGATTTCTAGATATACTCGAACTTGAGCAATACTTTCCAGCCAATACTTCGCTATTAGCCCAGCAAAATAAGATGATCCACATCCAACTATAGTAATGTGATTCAGTTCAGAGAATAATTTTTTGTTGACCTCTTTATATTGCTTGTAAAATTGATTTATTGTTTTGTTTAATGCACGCGGTTGCTCAAAAATCTCTTTTAGCATGAAGCTAGAGTAACCATTTTTGCTAATTAGAAAATTGCTCAGGCTACTATTTTCTATACTACGTTTAACTTGTGTACCATTGTTGTATATACTAACTCCACTAGATTTTATTACTGCAATGTCATCATCTTCCAAATGCGATATTTTTTCCACAAATGCACTTAAAGCATTAGAGTCAGATGCAGCAAACACTGTGTTATAGTTATAGCCTATTGCTAAAGGCAAATTTCTCTTCGCAACAAATAAAGCATCTGGATATTCTGCAAATAATAAGACCAAGGCAAATGAGCCATGTAAGTTGTTTAAACACTTAAATAGAGAATCAACTGGCGACAATCCTTCATCAAGATATAAGGTTAACATGTTTGGTATGATCTCTGTGTCAGTGTCAGTATGAAATAACATTCCCCTTTCTTCTAGACCCTTTTTTAGCAGATTGTAATTCTCAATTATGCCGTTATGAGCAACAACAACGTTATTTGTACGAATGGGGTGAGCATTTTTAAGGCCTGGAACTCCATGTGTAGCCCAGCGAGTATGTGCTATGCCAATTGTACTGCTAGACATCTTGCTTTCATCAACAACTTCACATAACCTTTCAACCTTGCCTTCTGATTTTTTGTCTTCTATCTTACCTTCATTATTTATGATTGCTATACCCGAAGAGTCATATCCCCTATATTCCAATTTTTGCAACCCAGTTAGTAAAGTCGGTATTACTGAATAACCGCTACTTACTACACCAAATATTCCACACACAACCAAGTGAACCTTTTTTTAGAGTTATGAGGCATTTTTCCCTTTATCGTCTTTTCCCTTTATCCTTTCCTCTGGTTGATTTTTATTTTTTCTATCATTCTTTTCGATTTTGCCTTTTTCAATTGGTTTAGCTGCTACTTTCTGAGATTCTTTGTTTAAAACTTCAGATATAGCGGACTTTAGGACTTTTATCTCAACTTTTGGTGCTATTTCTATTATAAATTGTGCATTTGCTCCATCAACCTTGTTAACTTCACCTATTATACCACCAGAAGTAATGACTGTATCACCACGCTTTATTTGATCTATCATCTTTCTATGTTCTTTTAGTTTTTTTTGTTGCGGGCGAATAATGAGAAAATAAAATACTACAAATATTAAAATCAATGGAATAAAATTAGCAAAAGATGCGCCGATACTTGATGCATTGCTAGTTGCATCTGCTGCAAAAACTTCAGAAATGAACATATTTAATCCTAATTGTTAACGATAAAAATAAACCTATTTAAGTATTAATTGCAATACCATACCATGTCAAGTTTGGTGAAAGCATTTCTCAATACCGGCAATAATACTGCGAATTCTAAGTTATGCTAAAGCTAATATGACGGGAGTGATGAGACTTGAACTCACGACCTCATGCGTGACAGGCATGCGCTCTAACCAACTGAGCTACACCCCCCTAATTTCTTTTTAGCGTTTTCGGGCTTCGACTTTAAAGCTAATAAACATGTTGCCCTTTGTCAATATTTTTTGTTTGCGCTTTGCTGTCTTTTCTATTACTATATAAATAATTTAATTTCACACATGGCTTGTACAAGTAGTCCCTTTAGGGCAATGCCATGGAAGATAAACTATTTGGAGGAATAAATATGGCAAGTTTGCCTGAAGTCACTGTGCGTGATTTAGCCGGGTCTGGTGTACATTTTGGTCACAAAATTAGTCGCTGGAACGCAAAAATGGCTCCATACATATATGGAGTGCATCAAGAAAATCGTATACATATAATTGATTTGCGAAAAACACTACCGTTGCTACAGATGGCCATGAAGGCTTTATATGACGTTGCATCTCAAGGTGGTCGCATTCTATTTGTTGGTACAAAATTTCAAGCTTTTGATATTATTGCAAGTGAAGCGATTCGTTGTGGTCAATATTATGTGAATCATCGATGGCTTGGCGGTATGCTTACTAATTGGGACACTGTTTCTTCTTCGATAAAAACCTTGATGCAATATGAGAAAATATTAAATGACGAGGATAGCATTTTAACAAAGAAAGAATTGGGGAACATTGAAAAGAAAAAGCAAAAGCTTGATAAGGCGCTTGGTGGTATTAGAGAAATGGGAGAAATTCCTGATATCTTATTCATCATTGATACTAATAAAGAGCATATAGCGGTTAAGGAAGCTAAGAAGTTAGGAATTCCAATAGTTGCAATACTTGATACTAATTCTGATCCAGATGATATTACTTATCCAATACCTGGAAATGATGACTCAAGAAAATCAATAGAGCTCTATTGTAAATTAGCTACCGACTCTATATTAGCTGGAATAGAGTCTAGTCTAGCAAGATCTGGAGTTAAGATTGATGATATAAGGGGTGATGAGTTTATTCAAGAAAAAGAAGATGGTATTGTGCAAACTAAAAGGAGACGTAGTAAAGTTTATAAAGAAGAAGAAAGGGAGGTAGTAACAAATGAAGATGAATCCAGATGATATAAGAGAATTACGTGATAGAACAGGGCTTGGCTTAAGTGACTGTAAAAAAGCATTAGAAGAATGTGATGGTGACATTAAGAAAGCCGTTGATAAGTTGCGTACAGTAGGTCTTGCTAAAGCTGACAAAAAATCTGATAGAGGAGCTTCAGATGGGCTCGTTGCTATGTGTTTGACTGAAAATTATGGTACATTGGTTGAACTCAATTGCGAAACCGATTTTGTTGCAAGGAATGAGAAATTTATAGAGTTAGTTTTAAATTTAGCATCAATTGCTCATCAAGAACGCTGTACTAGCGTTGATGAGTTAAAAAATGCCAAGTATGAAAGCATTGGCACAGTGCAGGAAGCTATTATGAATGGTACGTCAGTTCTTGGTGAGAAGCTAGAGTTAAGCAAGCTTTGTTACTTAGAAGCTAAGGATGGAGTTATTGCTGGCTACGTACATGGTGATGCGCATGGCTTAGGTAAGATTGGTGCTTTAATTGCATTGCAATCATCTGGTGATAAGGCGAAGCTACAAGAGATTGGAAAACAAATAGCTATGCATGTAGTTGCTATGAAGCCTGAAGCTTTGTCTATAGATGATTTAGATCAAATGAAGTTGAACAACGAACGTTCTATAATTGAAGAGCAAGTGAGGAGCTTAAATAAACCTGAAGAAGTAGCAAAAAAAATAGTAGATGGGCGAATGGCTAAGTACTATGAAGAAGTTGTTTTACTGGAGCAAAAATTTATAAAGGATGATAAGATGAAGATTTCGGATTTTATAAAATCAAGCGAGTTGAGTGCTGTTAAACTCTCTAATTACAAGTTACTTGTTTTGGGTGATGCAGATTAAATAGCAAAAAATGTTTATTTCAACAAATGAAAAAAGCGAAATAAAATATTCCAGGGTGTTATTTAAAATCTCTGGTGAGGCTTTGATGGGATCAAAGCAATTTGGTCACGATATGGAGACTATAGGTGAGTTATCTAAAGGCATAGTTGAAGTTTGTAATCTTGGAGTTCAGGTATGTATTGTTGTTGGTGGTGGTAATATCTTTCGTGGCACATCTGCGTCTTTAAGTGGCTGTGAAAGAGCAAGTAGTGATTATATTGGAATGCTTGCAACTATAATCAATGCTTTAATTTTACAAAACTTTTTAGAAAAAAATTTAATAGCTTCTAGGGTATTATCTGCAATTCCCATGGCCACTGTATGTGAACCTTACATAAGAAGGAAAGCTATTCGTCATTTAGAAAAAGGTAGAGTGGTAATTTTTGCAGCAGGCACAGGCAACCCATTTTTTACTACAGATACAGCTGCAGCCTTACGTGCTGTTGAAATGAATTGTGATGTTATTCTAAAGGGTACGCAAGTAAATGGTGTATACTCCGCTGATCCGAAAAAAAATGAGGATGCTGTAATGTATGATAGGCTTTCTTACACGGATTTATTGACTCGTGATTTAAAAGTTATGGATGCATCAGCAATTTCACTTGCTCGTGAGAATGCTATTCCCATTATAGTTTTTTCTTTGAAGGGAGAAAAAATAGTCAATATTATTAAGGGTCAAGGTACTTATACTATAGTTTCAGATTGTAAACATTAGGTAATTTATGTTAAATGAAATAAAAACTAAAACAAAGGACAGGATGCTAAAAACTATTCAGTCCTTTCATGATGATATCAAAGGTGTACGCACTGGTAGAGCTAGCGCATCGTTGCTTGATGGTATAGTTGTAAATATCTATGGTGGACATCAAAAGTTAAATCAAGTTGCAGGCGTTTCGGTTATAGATAACAAAACTCTATCAATTAAAGTTTGGGATATCGGTGTTATAGGTGAAGTGAAAAATGCTATATTAAATGCCAACTTGAATTTAAATCCTGTTGTTGAGGGCAATACCATACGTATAGCTCTTCCGGACTTAACACAAGAAACCCGTGAAAAATTAGTAAAATTATTGCATCAGTTTGCTGAAAATGCGCGGATTGCCATTAGAAATATACGTAGAGATATTATTGAAGAAATAGAAAAAATGAAGGAAAATAAAGAAACCTCAGAAGATGATTTTCATGGTGCTAAAAAGGAAATACAAAATATTACTGATGATAATATAAAAAAGATTGATGGCGAATTGTCCATCAAAGAAAAGGATATACTGAATCACTAAATGATATGGAGAAAGCTTACATAGCAAATGATGTCATTCCAGTGTTTGACACTGGAATCCAGTCTTTACTATACAACTATCTGATGCACTTGTTTGAAATCAAATTTCCTGGATCCCAGTGTCGGAGCACTGGGATGACACCAATTTTGCATTCAAGTATCAACTATTGGTGTCACTACAGTAACTCTCTTCCTGTCATGCAAGTAGCTGACACCTTCCAGGTGTCCATTGAAATCCAAAAAATTTCACTCAAGTCAAAATTAGGTTAAATTTAAATGTTGAATCAAGAATCTTTACCGAAACATTTAGCAATTATTATGGATGGTAATGGTAGATGGGCGAATAATCAAGGAAGGGGAAAAATTGATGGTTATAAAAAGGGCAGTGAAGTTGCATACGATATTGCCAAGTATTGTACGGACTTAACCATACCCTACTTAACTTTGTATGCATTCTCTATGGAGAATTGGCTTAGACCCAAAAACGAAACTGACTGTCTATTTGATTTATTTTACTCTGTCTTAACTAATGAAGATAAAGTCAATTTCATTTGCAACTGTAACATTAAGTTGAATTTTATTGGCAATTTAAGTCTGTTATCCAGTAAAATATTGGATCAAATTAAAAAAGCAGAAGAAATGACATGTAAGAACGATGGTTTATTACTCACTGTGGCAGTCAGTTACGGAGCAAAGCAAGAAATTACACAAGCTATAAGCAATATTATAAAAGAAAATATTGCTTATGTATCAGAAGAGGAATTTGAAAAATTTCTGTATACTAAAGATTTGCCAAAATTGGATTTATTAATTCGCACTGGCGGCGAAAAAAGGTTAAGCAACTTTTTATTATGGCAAGCAGCTTATGCTGAATTGTATTTTTGTGATACTTTATGGCCTGATTTTTCTTGTCAAGATTTGAGTAAAGCATTAGAAGATTATACAAAAAGAGAGAAAAAATATGGTAGATAATAATTTTATAATTAGAATGTTGTCCTCAATAGTAATATTATTCATATTTTCTTTTGCTACATATTTCAGTGATTTATCGTTTTACCTATTGATTTTTTCGATAGCAGTTTTATCTTCTTTTGAATGGTATAACCTAACTCAGGGAAACAAAATTTTATACGTTTTTGCATTATTATTGATTGCACTACCAAGCGCCTCATTAATATATTTATATAATCTACCACAGGGAAAATACGCATTAGTATGGTTCGTCTTAACCATTTGGGGAATTGACATTACTGCCTACCTGTTTGGCAAGAATTTTGGTGGAGCTAAAATTTGCCCAATTCTTAGCCCTGGAAAAACTTGGACAGGACTTCTTGGTGCGATTTTAGCTGGAGTAGTGTGCACAATTTTTGGATCAATATTTTTTGGTCTATTTTCAATTTTTTATTCTCCAATCATTGGCCTTGCAATTGCTATTCTAGCGCAGCTTGGCGATTTCACTGAGTCGCTTGTTAAAAGAGCTTACGGTGTTAAAGATAGTGGAAGTATGATACCTGGCCATGGAGGAGTGCTCGACCGTATGGACAGCTTCATTTTTACTGCCCCCCTTATTGCTATTTACATAAACTAAGTCTGCAGAAGTGCCATTAGAGGTCATCCCTAGTCAGCTCCCCAACCGCTTCTACAGTACAGTCATGGACAAACGTCTTTTCACAATAAGGGCAGGCTATTTCCTCTTCTTCTCCCATATCTAAATATATTAATGGATGGCCGGAACCCTCATCATTTTCATTACCATGACAACAAACTTTTCTATTATTAACCCTCACTTTTGACATGCTGCTCCTTTAGCTTATAACATTTTATATATTGAATATACCCATTCAGAAATAAAAAACAACAAGCACTATTCTCCATTTTTTATCCTATTCAGGTTAATCAATTCGTTTTGAACGCCTTTTGATACAAATTTGCTAACATCTTCTCCTAATCTTGCTATTTCCTTTACAAAACGTGATGAGATAAATTGAGTATCTTCAGAAGCGGGAAGAAATATGGTTTCGATTTCAGGAAGAAGTTTATAATTTACCCAACTCATTTGAAACTCGTAATCAAAATCCGATACTGCTCTTAATCCCCTAATAATAACAGAAGCATTCTGCTCTTTGGCAAACTTCACTAGCAACCCATTAAAAGATATAACATCTGCATCAATCCCTAGTCCTTTAATTTCATTTTCAGCCATGCTTGTGCGTAGCTTTGTGTCAAAGGCAATATGCTTATTAACGTTTTCTGCAACTCCTATTATTAATTTATCGACTAGTTTACACGCTCTTTTGATTATGTCAATATGCCCAAAAGTTATAGGGTCAAATGTGCCAGGGTAGATTCCTGTTCTGTTATTAATGTTCATCCTTTATTTTTATATAAACTACTTTAAAAACTTTTGATAGACATGATAACATTTTTTATCTAAAAATGAAAGTATACAGTTGGCCTGATAGCTCAGTTGGTAGAGCAAAGGACTGAAAATCCTTGTGTCGCTGGTTCGATTCCTGCTCAGGCCACTTTCCTTTCTTACCAAACTTAACTTTTTGTTGTAAAACGTTCTATAATATGTTACGATATTGATATAAGTGTTGAGAAGATAAACTATATGTATAAATGTTATAGTAGAATATTTAATATCTTTTTAATTATAGTTCTATTATTAAGCAATATTACTTATGCCGGCGTTAGTGAAAAACCGGCATCTCAACATGTAACCAGAAAAGAAGAACCAGCGTCAACTGCCTTGACGGCGGAAAATACAGTAAATAATGACGTAGTTGTTGGTTTGTTGAAAACGGAAGAAGAGACATACCCACATGAGTTTGGGCTATCTCAAAATATTTACGAGATGTTTAATAACTTTGGGGTTAAGACTGTACTGATTGATTATAATAAGATAATTAGCCTTGAAAAAATTCAGGCAGAGTCACTTAATCTCACAAAACAAGATGAAACATTAGCAAAGAAGCTGACATTAGACCGAATAAAAGTTGAAGTTGCAAAGTTTGTTAAAGAGCACAAAATAAATAGAATATTTATTCCTGGGAACTATTATAATTTACACTCAGAACCTTTTCCACCCACTCCTTATCGCCAGCTTTTTACTGAAGCAATTGTAAAAATAGTTGATGATAACCCTGCAATTCATTTACTTGGCATATGTGGTGGTTTGCAAGGCATAATGAATGCAAAGGGAATTGAAGTAGTGAGTGTGGCAGATCTTGTGAGTGATGAAGAGAAGCAAAGATCTCATTTAGAATCAGCACCTGATCCACATAAAGATTATGCACCTCTCCAGCAGATAAAGATCGTTCCAAACAGCCGTTTAGCGGAATTAGTAGCTAAATTCTTAATACCTAATGAAAATGGCTGGTTTTCAACATATTTTCCAGATGCTCATTCAGGGGCAGTAAGTAATACACCAGAAAATAGAAGAAAATTGGAGTTACTTGGATATAAAGTTGCAGCATTTTCCAGTGATGGGGTAATAGAGGCAATTGAAGATAAGCACGGTAATATTTACTTTCAATGTCATCCAGAAGCCCTTGTTGTGAAGTCAGATAAAAACCTCTATTTATCAAATCACAAGGAACGTCAAGTGTCTACACTAGTTGCTATAGCGATTATAAATGATTTTCTTTATCGTACTTAATGGATATATACCTATGGCTAAAGTAGTTTAGGCTTACCGACGATTCGATAAACGACAAATTCGTCATCCCGCTGCTTGTTAGCGGCTGAGATACCGCGGTGGTATGACGGTTTGTGGCGGTATGACGTACTGACTTGCATTAGCTATAAAGTGGTTTATATAAATCCCATAGCATGCCGAATGAAGCTTTTTTTGAGAGAATTTGAATTTTCAACTGCAATCAAGCCAAGATTTCTTAGTGCTTTAGCGCAGAATATTCTGTTGGAAAACATCCTATTTAATCCATCAGTTGCAAGCGCCATTGTAAAATTATCAAAGTATCTATTACGTGAAATTTTCTTTAATAAATAACTACTGCCAACATCAATACCAGATGCTTTTGCAGCAACTATGTGCTTTATAACACTTTCTACATCTCTAATTCCAAGATTAAGCCCTTGACCTGCAACTGGATGAATTGAATGTGCTGCATCGCCGATAAGCAAAACTCTACCTTTATATAACTTTTTTGCGAAAACAAAACTTAAAGGATAAAGCTTTCTTTCACCCTCTAATTTTATCTTTCCTAAATAAGAACCAAATCTTTTTTTAAGCTCTATAATAAATTCTTCTTCAGACAGATCCATTAGCATTTTTGAAATTTCAGATTTTTCTGTCCAAACTATCGAAGAAGTATAGCCACCCTTCATCGGTAGAATTGCAAATGGACCGCTAGGGAAAAAACGCTCCACAGCTAAGTTTTGGTGATGCAGTTCATGCTTTACATTAAATACTATGCTACTTTGTTTATAGTCAAATTTTACTGTCGGTATAGAAAATAACTCTGGTAATTTAGAGTTATTGCCTTCAGCGCAGATAAGTAGCGATGATATTAATTCCTGGTTATTATCAAGAATCACTTCCACATATCCTGAATCACAAGCAATTGTTTTATAGGAATGTGGAGAGTATATATTCAGTTTATTTAGAAAATTATTGTTGATTGCATTCCATATAGTAGCATTGTTGATAACATAACCCATTGGCTCTTCGCTAACCATTTTATGATTGTAATGCACAGTAACCGCATCTAATATGCATATATCAAGTATTGGCTCAGCTTCACTTTCCACAAACTGCCAAATCCCTAACTTTTCCAATATTTTTTTCGAGCCTTGAGAAATAGCAAATGCTCGGTTGTCATCTACTACACGTGGTAGACTATTTTTTTCAATCACAGCTACAGACACAGAGTCACAACTGAGGCCAATGGCAGTAGTAAGACCAAGTAACCCACCACCTGAAATGATTACATCATAATTCATTTTATTTACGCTAATTGTAAAATTATATTTTATCTGTTTTGAAAATAGTTTAAACAAACTTTATAGACAAAGACCTATAGCTAACCCAAGAAAGGTTTCCCTACGTCATACCACGATTCATTCCATAGCTGTACGAACATTGCAATGTGGCACATAGTAAACGATATCATGGAAGTAGCTGACACTGGAATTCAGAAAAAAGGATGATGTCATTCCAGTGCTCCTTTTTTTGTCATCCCAGTGCTTGACACTGGGATCCAGAAATTTTATTAAGTTGGTAAGCATAAAAGTAGCCGTTTTATGCTAAAATACAACGTTTTGATGATTATGGAAATGCTGGATCCCACAGTCCTGATACAATGTTGAACATTTTTTTTTGCCCTTCCAGAGCGAGTTCTTTTAATCGAAACACTATATGTACATTATCATCATCAATTTCAATGCGTCTGACTAATGGTCTAATTATATCAAGTTTAGCCTCCCAATCTGCTTGATCAAGCTCTGATTCAACCTCAGAGGCAAAACTTTTTACACTACTCATGGTAAAATCTAATTCCCTCTTTAGCTCCTTTTCATCAACCACTTTTTCCTTCTGTTTCTTAATTGCTTCTAAGCTCTGAGTCATTGCTTTGGCTTTTGAATCAAAATCTTCCTTAGTTATATACTCTTCAGCATAGGTATAAGCAAGTCTTTTGATACCTTGTTCTAATCTGCTTATTTCTTTTTCAAGTTCATCATTTGGTTGCTTATTTTTATCTTTTAAAAGCCCAAGTTGATATTCCTTTGCAATTGCATCCGGGTCTTTTAATACCCTATTCATTTCTTCCCATATAACCGTTTCTAGTATATCCGTGCGTATTGATTTGCTGTTACATATCTTATTCCCACCAAAACGCTTTGCATCTGTACCAGGACAACGATAGTAACTTCGTCCTCCCCTAGTGTTATACATTCCATAATAAGTATATTTACAATACTGACATACTATTAGCCCTTGTAATAGGTATCTTCTTCTTCGTTGCATTCTTGCTCTTTTTCTATTTTCAACCAGTTGTTCTTGTACTACATCGAATAATTCCTCCTCAATTATACTTGGTATTTCTATATAAATCCAATTCTCTTGGTCATTAGAATAAACAGAATAGCTTTTTTTGCGCCCTTTCCACACTGCTTTTACTTCTTTTTTTATTGGACCTACCTTCGTTTTACCATATACTGCTTGTCCTTTGTATGCATAGTTTCTCAATATTCTACGAATTGTACTTGGGTGCCAAATTCCTTTCCCCTTTGGTGTAGCAATATACTCTTCTTTCAGTCGTCGCACTGTCTCTTTTAAACTCACTCTTTCTTGACCTACCCACTCAAATAGTTTGCGCACTACTTTTGCTTCTTCTTCATTAATTTCAAACCTTATCTTTTCTCTTTCTACATGCTTTATATAGTCATAACCATAAGGCGCATTTCCCATTACACTTACACGGCCTTTTCTTGCTCTATGGAGTTTTCCTCTACGACTACGTTCCATAATCTTTGTACATTCGTATTCTGACACTAATCCTTGAACTCCTAGCAATAATTTAGACTCTGGATTATTTTCAGTCTTACAATTTAAGAATATTACTTCTACTCCTGCTTTCTCAAACTCTTCAAGTAATACCATTTGGTGTGCAGATTTCCTTGATAGCCGGTCAGGTGAATGAATGTAAATTTTTCCAATTTTTCCTTCTGCTACTTTATCACGTAACTCATCTAAACCGTCTCGCTCCAAATTCCACCCACTACGGCCATCGTCCTTAAATTGATACTCATCTAACAACTCATGCCCATCTGCGGCAATTCTATGCCTAAGCTCTGCAATTTGGCTCCCTATTGTATTGTTCTGCTCTTGTTTCCTCGATGAAACTCTTGCATATAAAGCCACTGTTGTCATTTTTTTCCACCTCCTTTTGATTTAAAAATTCCTTTTTCTTTCTTTCCTTCGACCGCCTTATTAGTATTTCGTAAGCATTTGATAAATACTTATCTGATAACTTACTTGGCTCATAATGACGGTGAATAGTGAATCGCATAGTTTCTCTCCTGTAAATGTCTTCATACTTCAGGCACTCCCTTTTTCCATAAATCCATTTATCAGCTATTCTTGCGAAATAGCGCTATCTTTCATCTATTAAGCTCTCTTCCAAATCATCAAGCTCCTCTTTTCCATATTTTTCCTATTATCTTGTAGCCAACCTTTTACTCCCTTCTCTTACAGAAAGCTCTTTTTATAGCTCTTTTATCTTTTCATCCATATCTTCTAGCTCTTTTTCCACTTCCATCAGTACCTTCTTGACCAATGGCGCTTCTTCTAGCTTTTCCCTTATTTCTTCAAACCTTCTTTCTCCTTTTTCTTTTAAATCTAGGCTAAATATCGCATCGCTTCGATAACTCCTTTAGTTTTTCTAGCAACTCTTCAGTTCTCGCATAATACATTGCTGTTTTGCCAAATTTATCCTTTTGCTCTATATTCGCTCCCGCTTTTACTAGCTCTTTTATTATCTCTTTTGTTTCTCCTGTTTTGCATGCTATATGCAGTGGTGTATATCCTTTATGATCTCTCGCATTTACATCTCCTCCCGCTTCTAATATTGCTCTCACGTTCCCTATTTCCCTCATAAATACTGCTTCATGTAGGGGAGTCCTTCCTATTTCATTTCCTATATTTACTTTTGACCCTCCTTTTATTAGCTCCCTTACCGTCTCTTCATACCCCATTAGGCTCGCATAATGTAATGCCGTATTTCTCTTACCTTTTCTAGCATTTACATCTGCTCCTTCCTCCAACAGTACTTTTACATTCTTTACCTTTCCATAGAATGCTGCTAGGTGTAATGGTGTTTCTCCGCTTTTGTTTTCCATATTTGTTTTTGCTCCCTTTTCTATCAGTAACTTTATTACTTCTGGCTCTGACTCTTGTGCTGCTCGGTGCAATATTGTGCAACCTTCTGCGTCTTTTTCATTTATTCCACGAAATAAATTCTCCTTTAATTTTTCCAGTCTTTTATTTAAATTGAACATTTTAGTTACCCCACTATAAAAACCACAAAATTTTAGCTCTTGGTAAATTTTTTTTGTTTACCTACCACTATTCTAGTCATGCCTGTTTTACCATCAAAAGCAAGTTTTTTTTACTAAATATTAATGCAATATATTAAAATATAAATTTATATGCTTAGCATATTAAGTCTGCCTCCACCACTTCATCTATCATTTCGTTCACTTTGCACATTATCTTGCTTGCTAAATTTTTACACTCTTCCCTCATTAGCGCCTTATCTCTCTTTCTTATTTCTTTTATCTCTATTATTTTTAACTCTGGTAAATAGCTTCTATCCAACATATATGCTATTTTTTCCACTAACTCCTCTATTTCATAGCATGTCACTTCTCTACTTTTTGTTATTCCACCTTGTTTTCCCAGGAATTTCCTTGCTTTTCCATTCTCTCCATTATCCCATAGACCATACCTTTCACTCTCCCATATATAGTACATTGGTGTTGCACCATATTTATCCAGTTGATTAACTGCTGCTCCTGCTTTTACTAGCTCTTTTATTATTGCAATTCCTGCCCCTAGCCTACATGCAGAGTGCAGTGGCGCACATCCGTTGATATATTTAGTGGCATTTACTTCCGCTCCCGATCTTATCAGCACTTTTACATTTTCTAAACTTCTCGCAAATATTGCACAGTGCAGTGGTATATAACCCTTTTTATCTCTTGCATTGATCTCCGCTCCTTTTTCTATTAATAACCTCACTGTTTTGCAATCGGAGATTTC
Organism: uncultured Wolbachia sp.; assembly: GCA_902636535.1. Classification (GTDB taxonomy): domain Bacteria; phylum Pseudomonadota; class Alphaproteobacteria; order Rickettsiales; family Anaplasmataceae; genus Wolbachia. Next base: position 16,433 of record CACPSE010000029.1, read on the forward strand.
TACTGCATGGTGCAATACTGTTTCACCTTCTTCGTCTTTTTCATTAATATTCTTAAACGAGTTCTCTAATAATTCATAAAATGACTTATTAAAAGCTTCTCTCTTTTCCTTGCTAAACCTCATTTCATACCTCACTATAAAAACATACGCCAATTTGGCTCATTTCAGCGCTTGGTAATTTTTTTTTGTTTACCTACACCTACTTAATTTATAGTTGTTTTGGCATGGAAAAGCAACTTCTTTTTTTCAAAAAACACACATTTTTACTGAATGTTAATGTAGTATATGAAGATATAAATATATATAATTAGGTTATTAAACATATTACCTGTTTTTCTTCCCAACTTCTGTTCAAATGTCGATGTTC
>CACPSE010000030.1:0-16442 GCA_902636535.1 uncultured Wolbachia sp.
CGATACATTAAGTAATCCTTACCTTTTAATCTGCAGATTGGCGAAAGCAAATACAATAGCTTCAGTTTCATGATAAGGGCGCTGGTGGAGTTTGTCAAGTGGTTTCTATTCCCAATGTTATATGGTTATGCAAAGTCTATTATTATTTTGGTCTATTTGTGGCTCACTAATCATAGTTCGAACGAGATTAGTTACCATAAAAGCACAGCCTAGAATGAAAAAGGTAGTAGAAATCCAGGGGATGATAGGAGATTCAAAGGGCGATATAGATGTAATTCCTCCTATTAAGAATAAAGTGCCAGATGTGATATCAAGACAGATCTTTGTTAGTTTTTCTTGTCCAGGAGTGTTTTTTACACCGAGTTGCTTGTTAAGACTACGCTGCCTAAAATGATCAGTTAGTGACCATATGTTTAAGGTAGATGAAAGTGCACTTAATATAGTGCCGACAATAGTAAAACATAAACTTAAGACAGAAATATTAAAGATTGATGCTGCTATATATCCAATAAAAAAGGTGGTAGATAGTGTAGTAACTAAGCGTTTCGAGTAAGTTCGTACCTTCTTTCTGTAGGCTAACTTATCTTTTTCATAATACATAGCATAAATATTACCTAATACGTCATATTATAGCGTTAATTAATTCAACGAGCAATATGGAAGCTAAGAGTGCCCGAGAGAAGACTTGAACTTCCACAACTTAAAAAGTTACTAGCACCTGAAGCTAGCGCGTCTACCAATTCCGCCACCCGGGCTTTTTATAGTTTACTATGTTAAAGTTAAATAATATACTTAAACAATTTTTAGTTCAAAGGTAATGCCAAATCTAGATCAAATATTTTTCGCTCAAAACAATGTTGATATTAATAACGTATATAAAACAGTCAATAACGCTTTGAGCAATAGCGATGGTGGTGAGCTGTTTCTAGAATTTTGTCAGTCAGAGTCTCTGCTTTTTGATGATAACATATTAAAACACGTGGATTTGAATACCAGAAGGGGGTTTGGTTTAAGGTCTTTTTGTGAAGATAGTACGTCTTTTGTTTGCTCTTCTGAAATTAGCGAAAAGGAAATTAGTAATGCTGCTTCTATAGTAAAAAGTTCAGTGTCTTTAAATAAAACAAATTCAATAAACTTGAATGAAGAGACAACAAGCCTATATTCGAGGATTAACCCCATAAATGAAATGGATCTGAATTCAAAGATTAAACTACTCAATGAGGATAACGAATATATAAGATCTAAAAATAACTGCGTGAAGCAAGTAAAAATAACTTTAAGTGGAGAATGGCAAGTTGTACAAATAATAAAGGGTGATCACAGATTAAGTGACATTAGGCCTCTAGTACGTTTTAATGTACTAGTTATTGCAGAAAAAAACGGTCAAATCGAAAGAGGTTCTGCAGGGCATGGTGGAAGGGACTCTTATAGTAAGTTTGTTTCTGAGAAAAAGTGGAAAGAAGTTGCAAACCAAGCATTAAAACAAGCACTGGTAAATCTTGAAGCAATTCCAACTCCAGCTGGAGAAATGACAGTCGTTTTAGGTCCAGGCTGGCCAGGAATATTGTTACACGAAGCCGTGGGTCATGGACTTGAGGGCGACTTCAATCGCAAAAAAGTCTCAGCATTTTCAAATTCTGTGGGTAAACAAGTAGCAGCTAGTGACATCACAGTAGTTGATGACGGAACTCTGCCTAATTTGCGTGGCTCTATCAGCGTAGACGATGAAGGCACTCCACCTGGCTATAATATATTGATAGAGGATGGGATCCTCAAAGGATACATGCAGGATCATATGAACGCTAAACTCATGGGTGTAAATCCAACTGGTAATGGTAGAAGGGAAAGTTATAAAGAAGTTACTATGCCGCGCATGACAAACACCTATATGTTGCCTGGAAAACATGCACCGGAGGAAATAATATCTAGCGTAAAGAAAGGTCTGTATGCAGTAAATTTCGGTGGTGGACAAGTTGATATAACGTCAGGAAAATTTGTTTTTTCATCTTCGGAAGCTTACCTAATAGAAAATGGCAAAATTACACAGCCAGTCAAAGGGGCAACACTAATTGGTGATGGTCCAACAGTGTTGAAAAAAGTATCTATGGTTGGTAATGATCTAAAGTTAGATCCTGGTGTTGGCACATGCTCAAAAGATGGACAAAATGTGCCCGTTGGAGTTGGTCAGCCGACACTCAAAGTCGACGCAATAACTGTTGGTGGGACTGAGATATAGATAAGAGCTAAGAGGGATTCCAGCGCATGACGCACAACTGACAAACATGTATGGTAACTGTTCGCGGAGATAAGTGGATTTACAAAGGTGGCAAAAAAGTGTAAGGAAATAGGAAGCTAAATATGGAATGGGTAAATGACAACAGTGCTGCAAAAAAAGATTATAGCAGAAAACGCTAATCTCAAGAAAAGCGCTGATTACAGAAAATTGAAAGCAAAAATAGTTGAATTAGAAGACAAATTGGGCTTAAATTCGCAAAATTCATCGCTACCACCATCAAGAGATGTAAGAAAGCAAAAAAGAAGAGTGATAAAACCAGGAGGTCAGCCAGGACATAAGGTGCATAAGCGTGAATTAATGGCTGTAGACGAGGTAGTGAGCTGCACAATTGATACGATTTGTGTGTGTGGAGGTAAGGTTGTTTTAGAAGATGAAATTATTCATCAAAAAGCGGAGTTGCCAGAAATCAAGCCAATTGTAACTGAGTACAGGTTGCAAAGAGGACGTTGTAGAGTATGTAATAAAAGAATTACAGCAAATTTACCCACAAGAGATCTGCTAGGTCCTAATGCAAAAACGATCATAAGCAGCCTTAGTGGCTTTTTTATTAACTCAAAAAGAGAAGTACAACAGATTTTAAGCAGTATATTTAACCTCACTTGGTTTAGTCTCAAATACTGAATGCAGGGTATCGAAGAAGTGTGCATCTGAATATGAGAAAATGAAGGAAGAGTTGCAAGGAAGCAAGTATTTGCATATAGATGAAACAGATCAAGGAAAAAGAGGCCGGAGTTATAAGTAAAGCATTGACACTTTTAAAGCTTCGTGGTAAGAAAGTATTAAAGGGTTATTGCCAGAATATGATGGCATAGTTATGAGCGATAGATACCAATTACTTCAATCGTGAAAATAGACAAACATATTGGGCACATTTGGCAAGAGATTTTGAGAGATTTGCTCACAGCAAAAATGTTGAAGTGAGCAAAATTGGCCAAGCACTAAAATCACTTAGCAGTAAGGTGTTTGCAGTAGATAAGGCAAAAAAACAAAATTTGATAGATGATTTACGATTTTATCGACTAATGCGAAAAAGGATAAAACATTTTTTGCGTAAAATGACAAGAATTGTAAATGGTACTCAAGCTTCGAGAATGGCCGCTAAGATGTTAAGGTCTGAGGATATGATGTGGAAGTTTTTGAGAAAACCTGAAGTCAACCAACAACCTTGCAGAACGGCAAATGAGACGCTACGTAATCTATCGTAAAAACAGCTTTTTCACCTAGTCAGAACGTGGAGAAAGGTTCGTGGAAAGAATACAGTAACGGCTGATCACTATGGAGCTTGCGATTTGCTTAAAGAAGTTCATGCCATAAAAGTACTATATGCAGACAGAGCATATGACAGACATAAACTCTATAAATTGTGTGATGAATGCGGCATAAAGACAAAAATTCCTCCAAAAAACGATGCAGCAGAGCATCCAAAATTGGATTATATGCTTGATAGAAATGCCGCTATTCGGTTAATGAAATTACATGGTGAGAATGGTATAAAAAGATGGAAAGAAGAAGTAAATTACGGAAAAAGATCGTACATTGAAGGATTTTTCTCAAGGTTGAAGCGAATATTTGGGTTTAGTTTTAAGAATAAATCTGAGACAAATAGAGAGAAGGAACTACTTATTAAATGCTACTTAATGAACAAATTTACTGCAATTGGTATGCCTAAATTTGAAATAGTCGCATAAAATTATTTACCCTGGAAAAAACTTATGTTGCTATGCAACAAAGCCATCCCAGTGTCAGCTACTCGGATGACACCCTCCTGGCGGAGGTTGCTCTCAAGTTGCAATGCTCGTACAGATGTGTGTTAGCTACTTTCATGACATCATCGTAAAGTAAACCAGTGTCACGCACTGGGATGACAAGAAGAGGGCACTAGGATGACACCTTGAAGATTTGAAGAATCGTCATCCCGCTACGTGTTAGCGGCCAAGAGATACCATTTTAGGATTTGTCATTAGCTATTTTAAAAACGCTACTTAAACATTTTTTTTAATCGATTGATTTCATCAGCAAATTTTGAGTCGGTTCTTATAAAATTTTCTACTTGCTTTACTGCATGTATAACAGTAGCATGGTCTCTGCCACCAAAACTTCTTCCAATATCTGGTAGGCTTTTTTGCGTAAATTTTTTGGCAAAATACATAGCTATTTGTCTTGGCCTTGCAAGACTGCGAAGCCTTCTATTGGATTGCATATCTGCGACCTTTATATTGAAAAATTCAGCTACTTTCTTTTGTATTTCTTCTATTGTGATTGACCTATGATTTGACCTAAGAAGATCGATTAGGGTTTCACTAGCTGATTCTACCGTCATACTTCTTCCGATTAACGAGGTATGGGCAACCTTATTTAATGCTCCTTCTAATTCTCTTATATTAGATTTTATGTTCCTTGCTAAAAACTCTAGGACATCTTTCGGAACATACATATTCATCCGTTCCACTTTTGCCTGCAATATACCAAGTCTTAATTCAAAAGTTGTTTCATTAATATCTGCCACCAACCCCCAACCGAGTCGTGATTTTATTCTTTCTTCCACTCCATCAAGATCACTAGGAGACCTATCAGCTGATATGACCAATTGTTTATTTTGGTCTATCAATGCATTGAAAGTGTGAAAAAATTCTTCTTGTGTGCTATCTTTACCACTGATAAATTGCACATCATCTACCATCAATACATCTACTGATCTAAATTGCTCTTTAAATAACATAATATCTTTGCTTCGCAGCGCTGTAATATATTGGTACATGACTTTCTCTGCTGATAGATATACCACTTTTCTTTTTGCTGATGGGGAATTGACTATGTGCCAAGCTATAGCATGCATTAAATGTGTTTTACCAAGTCCCACTCCACCATATAGAAACAAAGGATTGCTGCCTGATATTGGATCTATAGATTCCGCTACACGCTTTGCCGCTGTAAATGCTAATTCATTTGACTTTCCTACCACAAAATTATCAAAAGTGAATCTGGGATCCAGTGGTGAACCAAGATTATGATTACTTTCCTCTCTGTTTTTTAGTATAACATTAGAATTTGAATTCCTTTCTTCAATTACTTGAATATCAATAGAACATATACTTTGATCCTCGCTTTGCCATAATGATAATATTTTTTTCATGTAATGAACTGTAATCCACTCTTTTATAAACCTTGTTGACACGGATAAAAGAACTTCCCCATTTCTGCTACTGACAAATTTTAGTGAACTCAGCCAGCTATTATATGTTGCTTCTCCATAAAGATTATAAAGACAATTTTGGATTTTTTCCCAAGTAACATTGTGATCCGTTACTGTAATAATCTGATCAAAAAACATAGTAGAAACCTTAGGGCTAGTTAAGTTCATATACCACACCAAGAAAAAACAATAATCAGAAAGATGCAAGATAATCAACAGCTTACTGCAAAATGAAAAGCTAATATTACTTAATACATACTAAAAATTATGGTGATTTTTTGATGAGTTGTAAAGGGTATAAAAACACTAAAATTGATCATTTTTATTTCAAAAAAATGAAAAATCTGTAAACATCGCTTGTATCGAGGATTAGAAGCATGCTATTAAAAACAGTAATACATTATGTATAAATAAGATGTTAAATTTACTGGCAAATAAGTAAAGTATTCATATAAATATAGCTAACCTAATATAGATTTACTGAAGCAAATTTATGATTATATTAAGTAATTTGAGTTGTCATGCTGTATTCGGTATTGAACTAGAGTTTTACATTGAAGGAATAGAAAAAGAATATTTATTTCTAAGTAGCATCAAAAATAAAATAGCATCTCTTGAATTTTCTTGCGAGAAGGAGAATTCTACACATCAGTATGAGATAAAAAGCGGTTGTTATACGAACTCCGACAATTTAATCAAGCATTTTGAATTAGCAAAGCAATTACTTACTGAAACAGCACAAAAACTTGGCGGGAGCGGTTCTTTTAAAGCAAAGCCCTATTTGGATAGAGCAGGCAGTGCATTAAATGTGCATGTTAATCTCGTGAATTCAAATAACGATAACTTATTTTATATCAATGAGCAAAAGTACAGTGACTATCTGATTCACAGTATTGGTGGATTATGTGCAATGATGAAAAAACATATGTTGTTTTTCGCTCCAAATGATGATTCATATTTAAGATTTCAGTACCCGGATATTTATACTCCAACTACGATTAGTTGGGGGGTAAATAACAGAACTGCTGCGATAAGAATTCCCTATTTTGGCAACGATTTCAAAAGATGCCGCCTGGAGCACCGCGTTCCCGGAGCAGACTGTAACCTTGAAAAAGTACTTACAGCAATAATTAAAGGTATAGTTTTTGGTATAGAGAACAAAATTGCTCCGCCAAATAGGGTCTACGGCATTGCATCTGATCCTCAATATAAGATGGAGAGTTTGATATAGCAACTACCTGTTAAACCCTAACCCATTAAACCCCTTTTGGGTAATTGGCTGTTCTAGCATTTTTCTTACATCATTATCTACATTTCCGTACTGTAATAGCAAGTCTACAGGAGAGAGTTTTTTCGTACTTATATTGGTAGGGTCGCCCGATGGCTGCTCAGGAAGTGGATTACCAGACACATCCATGTGCTCAGGAAGAGGTTTCATCTGATTCTTTATAAAGCTAGAGCTATTTTGTGTAAGAGTTTCATTATCTGGATCTGGCATACCAAGAACAATCTTGTCAGGCACTACCATAGTTTTTGTATAATCAACAGGATTACTATTTTCAGCATCTATAGTCTCAACATGAATTGGTTCGCCAACCGCATTTATAGGGCCACCAAGTCCGTTCTTCATGTATTCTTGTGCTCTTTTCCTTATCATTTCTTCTTCTAGCTCAGCTTCAGTTCTTTCTGGTTCTTTTGCAGATATTTCTGTATCTTTTCCTTCACCTTCATCAACACTGCTATACCCTTCATCTTCTGAAACTTTATCTCCTGAAACACCAGTAATTTCAGCAGGCTGTTCTTTTTTAGTTCTTATTTTATGAATCAATGAAAGTAATGTGTAAGTAACTACAGCAGCAGCAACGATAATGGCTATCTTTGCAGCAATGTGAATTGCTGTTAAAAATATTAAAGCTGATAAAGCCCCAGCTAGTCCAGACACAATAACTTTATTTTTGCCTTTTGTTATGTTTAGAATTGCCACCATAATAACCTCTCAAATACTGTTCTAGAATTATTATACAGGAATTTTCTTATACTTGCAATTTTGCGAAAATTTTAATTATTTGCGTAAAGTTTTAAAGCTACACAAGGATTAATTAATATGCAATGTATCTCGACTATAATATTGTACAAACACACATATTCAGCTAACATTCAACATGCAGAGCTTACTCATAGAGCGAAACAGGGCGGTGGTATTATTACTTATAGTAATTTTTATCTTCGGTTCATACGTTTATGTAAAAATGCCAAGGGAAAGCAATCCTGATATACAGATTCCTATAATCAGCGTGTTTGTTGGACTTCCTGGGATTTCTGCTCAAGATAGTGAAAAGCTATTAGTGCTTCCTATAGAAAATGAACTAAGATCCATCGAAGGTGTAAGAGAATTGAGAGCTTTTGCAACTAATGATGGTGCTCACATGATACTCGAATTTGGAACAGAGTATGATAATAAAGAAGTGCTCGATAATGTCCGTTCAAAGCTTTCAAACATAAAATCGAAGTTACCTGTTGAAGCGGAATCTCCGATAATCAATGAAATAAACTTGAGCTTATTTCCGATACTCAATGTCGGCTTAATTGGTAATTTGCCAGAAAGAGCCTTAACTGAAATAGCACGCAAGCTAAAGAAAGAAATAGAATCTCTGCCAAATGTTCTCAAAGTTGAAGTGGCAGGGATGCGTAAAGAAACAGTGGAAGTGATAGTTGAGCCCATAGTTCTAACAAAATATAACATTCAATCAAACGAAATATTCCAAGCTATATCAAGCAATAACAGACTAGTGGGAGCTGGGTCACTGGAAAATGATACCGGTAAATATTCGATTAAAATATCAGGGTTATTAAAAGATATAGAAGATATTATGAATATTCCTATTAGATCTCAAGGCGATGCAGTTTTGAGAATCAAAGATATAGCAAAAGTATACCCTAGGTTTGAGGATCACCAAGGGTTTGCTCGCATTAATGGATTACCTAGTGTCGTGCTAGAAATTTCAAAACGTAACGGAAAAAACATAATAGACACAGTAAATCAAGTAAAATACTTAATGGATAAGGCAAAAGATCAATTACCTGAAAATTTAAAAGTGGTGTACTTAAACGACCAGTCAAAAAACGTCCGCGATGTGCTTGATGACTTGGAAAACGGCATAATATTTGCTGTGTTGTTAATATTGATCATAATGATGCTTTCTATGGGAACAAGGATTGCTATTCTTGTGGCCCTCTCGATACCCGGTTCCTTTCTCATTGGGATAATAGCTCTTTACTTTATGGGCATCACTTTAAATATCGTTGTGCTCTTCAGTTTAATTATGGCTGTTGGCATGCTGGTTGATGATGCAATTGTGATCAGTGAATATGCCGATAGAAAGATGATCTGCGGAATGGACAAAGTAGAAGCTTTTTACACTTCAGTTCGTGATATGTTTTATCCGGTTCTATCATCAACGTTAACTAAATTAGCAGTGTTTTTTCCTCTATTATTCTGGCCTGATACTGTTGGTAAATTCATGCAGTACATACCAATTACAATAATTCTAACTTTGACTGGATCGCTCATTATGGCTTTGGTTTTTATACCAACACTTGGTGCAATATTTGGTAAGCCTTCGATAACTTCAAAAAAAGAAATAAAAAAAATGAGTGCTATAGAAAGTGGTGAAATAAAAAATGCTGGGCCTATAATAAGAGCTTACGTACGCATGCTAGAGAAGGTTTTGGATCATCCTAAAAAATTCGTATGTGCTACTGTATTCGTTTTGTTTTCATTTAGTGTGCTGTACTTTACTTTTGGTCCTGGAGTAAAGTTTTTTCCGAAAGTGGATTCAGATAATATTTTAATCAGTGTTAAAGCAAAAGAAAGCTTATCAGCCAAAGAACGAGATCTGATACTCAAAGAAGTGGAAGAACGCATTTTGAGCATTGAAAAAGAAATTCATGTTTCTTATGCTAGATCAGGAGCATTTTCAGACAACGTTATCGCCAGAATACAACTAGAACTTATGGATTGGCGCTTCAGGCGCAAAGCTAAGCACATACTAAATGATATAAGGAGCAGTGTGCAAGACATGAAAGGAATAATAATTAATGTTCAAGAGGAAAAGCCAGGACCGTCGGCTGACAAGCCAATACAAATTAACCTCAGCGGGAGTGTATCCAGTTTGAATTTAACAGCAGAGAAAATTCTAGAAATTATGAACCAACCTTCATCCGGGTTTATAAATATTCAAGATAGCAGATCAGCACCTGAAATAGAGTGGAATATGAGTGTTGATAAGAGTAAGGCTACAAGCTCTGAAGTAAGTGTTGCAACCATTGGCGATTTTATAAAGATGGTTACAAATGGAGTGTTGATTGGAAAATATAGACCAAATAACACGGATGAAGAAATCGATATTGTACTCCGTTTCCCTGGAAAGGATCGCAACATGAAGACTATAGATAATCTTTTTATCAATACAGTAAACGGCCCGTATCCTATGAGCAATATAGTAAAATATGCTCCAGAAAAAAAGGTAAACAAACTAAGTAGGATTGATGGATCACGCACAGTGACAATCTCTGCTGACCTGGATACTGGCTATCTTGTTGATGAAAGGGTAAAATTCATTCAGAATTCTATTGCCCAGGATTGGGACAAGGAAGTAGAAATTGATTTTAAAGGTGACAAAGAAGATCAACAAAAATCAGGAGCATTTTTGTTAAAGGCTTTTATATTAGCGATTACACTAATGATATTGGTATTAGTGACACAGTTTAATAATGTATACCATACATTTATCGTAATGACAGCAGTGTTTTTATCTACAACATGTGTGTTTTTTGTTTTCTTTCTTATCCAACAAGTTTTCATAGTTGTTATGTGTGGAGTGGGGATAATTGCTTTGGCAGGAATTATAGTAAATAATAACATACTATTGCTTGATGCCTTTCATCACCAAATTAAGGTACACAAAAATGACATCAAGCGATGTGTAATAAACGCTGCAATTTCTCGCGTTAGGCCAATATTGCTTACCGTTGCAACCACAGTTCTTGGGTTAATACCGATGATTACTAGGTTAAATATCAGTTTTTTTACGCTACAAATCACATATGATGCTCCATCAAGCCAGTGGTGGGTTGATATTTCAACAACCATAGCAAGTGGAATATTGGCTGCAACAGTTTTAACTTTATTCTTTACTCCTGCGTTGCTTGTTATGCAAAGACACGAAAAAACTTGACTTAAATTAGCAATTATTTAACATTTAGGATAGCGTTCTTTGCCCGTTGAAGCTATAATTATAACTAATTACATTGGATTTATTTATATGATTACTAATCGTAAAAGCAGTGTTAAGCAGAAAAGTAACAAGAATAACATAGTTGGAAACCTTGATGTAATAAAAACAGCAGGAGAGCTTTCACTTCAAAAAGGTTTAGATTTTGATGTTGTAATAAAGGCACTGGAAAGTGCTATAGAAGCAGTGGCTCATCAAAAATATGGTAGCAAAAGGAAAATTGTAGTTGATATAGATAGAAACACAGGCAAAGTTACTTCATATAGAAAACTAAAAGTTATTGATGATGAATCAAATGAAAAAGAGAATACTGAGTGTGAATCAATTACGCTTACACAAGCTAAATTAATAAAAGGAGATGCAAAAGTTGGAGATACTGTTAGTGAATTGCTCTCTCTTAATACTGATCTTGCTTCAGCAAGAATTGCCCAGCAAAAGATTGCTCAAGTAATTAAAGATGAAGTGTCAAAAAAGCAATATGAGGAGTTTAAAGATAAAGAGGGAGAAATAAGGTATGGTATTGTTAAACAAGTAGAATATTCAGATCTTATTATAGACATAAATGGCACTAGGGCATATCTTCCATTGCGAAATTTAACTGGTGGGGAATCATTTCGTGAAGGTGATAAGGTTAAAGCTTACATACAGACTGTTAAGCGCTCTGATGATGGACGTCAAATTATTCTTTCTAGGACTCATGAAGGCTTTTTGGAGGCATTATTAAATCAAGAAATACCAGAAATTGCTGACGGATTAGTGACAATTAAAGGTATAGCTAGAGATGCTGGTTCAAGGTCTAAGGTTGCCGTTTTCTCTCCCGACAAGAACATTGATCCAGTAGGTGCTTGTGTTGGAGTTAAGGGAGATAGAATAAAAACTATTATACACGAATTAAATGGTGAAAAAATTGACGTTATAAATTACTCCTCAGATTTGGGTCAATTTGTTATTAAAGCCATTACTCCTGCAGAAGTATCGAAGGTTATTATTGATGAAAATGAAAATTGCATAGAGTTAATAGTTGCTGAAGATCAATTGAGTTTAGCGATAGGAAAAAAGGGCCAGAATGTAAGATTAGCTTCAGAGCTTGTTGGATGGAAAATTGAGATATTAAGCACTCAGCAAGAATCAGAAAGGCGAAGTAAAGAACTTAGTCAATGTTCAGCTTTATTTGCTGAAGCTTTAAACTTAGAAGAGATTATGGGTCAGCTATTGGTAACAGAAGGTTTTTCAAGTGTAGAAGACATATCTAGCGCTTCAATTAAAGAGCTTGCTTCAATAGAGGGCTTTAATGAAGATATTGCAAACGAACTTCACAATAGAGCAAATAAGTACCTGAAAGCAGAAAATGATAGAAAAATAGAAGAGCTAAAAAGTTTAGGTATGGAGGATGATGTAATCAATTTAACTTTATCAATAGACAATAAAATTGCTCTTAGTAAGCATGATATTAAGACTTTAGAGGACATAGCAGATTTATCAAGTTATGAGTTTTGCAGCATTCTCTCTTCCTCATCAGATAGCAAAGAAGATCTAAAAGATACAGTAGATTCAATAATCATAGAAGCACGTAAAAAGCTTGGGTTAATATAATAAAATAATATGAATAATGAAGATATCAGTGATAAGAAATTAACGCTCCAAGGCTTAAGCAAGCTTAAATTAGACCTCAATTTAAACTCTTCAGCTAGCCCAAGTACTGGAGCTACAGTAGTAAAAAAAAGAAGAAAAAAATCTCATGATGCAGAAGAGCATAATTTATTTGACGAGAGTAAATTAGGTTCTTTAACAGAGAAAGAACAAATTTTTCGCATTAATGCTGTGCAGAATGCTGCTTTGCTGAAAGAAAGAAATCAGAGAGAAGAAAAAGAGAAAACAGCAAAAGAAGACAGCAATAAAGAGATTAACGAGAAAAATGAAGCGGACGCTTTATCTAAGGAAATAAATAAGCAAGTTTTAAGTAATACCCACTTAGTTGAACCAAAAGAAGACAGTATTGACTATGAGGACAACGATAAAAAGTCTTTTAAAGTCAACAAAGATATATATTCTAAGCATTCTAAACTGGTAATTGCACAGGCAATAGATGAAAAAACTGAACAACCCCCTGTATTTAAGCAAAGGTTTGGTATAAGAGGTAGAAAGTCAAAGTTTACTAAGGGTAAAAATATATCAAGAGAAGTTATTGTACCAGACAAAATAACTATCAGGGAGTTATCTATTCGTATGGCAGAAGATAGCAAGAGTGTGCTAAAAATGTTCAAAGAAGAAGTTGGTGAGAGTTATAGAGTAGATGATCTGGTGGATCCAGATATAGCATGTGAAATAGTGAAAAAATTTAATCATACGGCCAAACGAGTGAGCGATGCCAACAAAGAAAAGGATTTATTTTTTATAGAAGGCAGAGAAAGCCTGCCTAAAAAACCTAAACCACCAATCGTCACTTTTATGGGACACGTCGATCATGGTAAAACCTCATTGCTCGATGCATTTCGTGAATCTAATGTTGCAGAAAGAGAGTCAGGTGGCATAACTCAACACATAGGTGCTTATCAAATAACAACAAAAGATAAGCAAAAAATTACTTTCATTGATACACCAGGACATGAAGCGTTCACTGCGATGCGTGCATGTGGTGCCAATATTACTAATATAGTTGTAATAGTAGTTGCAGCTGACGATGGAATTATGAAACAAACAGTTGAAGCAATAAATCATGCAAAAGCAGCAAATGTTTCTATTATAGTTGCTATTAATAAAATTGATAAATCTGAGCCTGGTGATGTAGAAAAAATAATTAATAGTTTGCCTCAATATGATCTCATTCCTGAAGAGCTTGGTGGTGATGTTATGATTATGCCAGTATCAGCAAAAAAGAAAACTAATTTAGATAAACTAGAAGAGGCGATTTTGTTAATCGCTGAATTAATGAAGCTAGAAGCAATAGAAGATTGTCGATCACTTGGATGGGTAATAGAATCCAAAATAGATAAAGCGAAAGGAATATCAGCCACATTGATAGTTGAGGAAGGAACGTTAAAGGTTGGTGATATATTGGTAGTTGGTACAACATACAGCAAAGTACGTAGTATGGTTAATCACCTCGGTCAAAGAGAAAAAGCAGCATTACCCTCCGCTCCAATTGAAATTACTGGTCTAAATGGTGTGCCAAATGCTGGAGATAAATTTGTTGTTGTAAATTCTGAAAAGCAGGCGCGTGAAATTGTTGAATACAGGCTAGAGTTGATCAAGAAAAAGAAAGAAGATTTGGGCGACAATAATTTAGATATATTCAGTCGTAATGACAGTGAAACAGAAGAACTATCTGTAGTTTTAAAGTGCGATGTAACTGGTTCTATTGAAGCAATATCAAGTTCAATTGATAAACTCGGTAAAGACCAAGTGAAATTAAATATCCTACACAAAGCAGTAGGAGGGATAACAGATTCAGATGTGCTGCTTGCAGAAGCATCAAGTGCAGTAATTTTAGCTTTTAATGTAAAAGTGGACTCAAAAATAAGGGACTTGGCGAAACAAAAAGGGGTAGAAATACATACTTATAACATAATATACGAGCTCATTGACGACATGAGAATGTATTTAACTAAAATGTTAAAGCCTGTTACACGAGAGGTTCGTGTTGGCTTTGCATCTGTGAGGCAAATATTTAACGTATCTAAAGCTGGTAATATCATTGGATGTTACGTAAGTGATGGAGTCATAAAAAAAGATTCTTTAATTAAGGTAGTGCGCAATAGCAAATTGGTGCATGAAGGAAAGTTAAAAGCACTACGTAGATTTAAAGATGATGTTAAAGAAGTAGGTGTAAACTTTGAATGCGGAGTATCACTAGAGGGTAATGTCGATATTAAAGTTGGAGATATTTTAGAAGCTTATCAATTAGTGCAAGAAGAAAGGGTGTTATAGTAGCTGGATATGAAAAAGGAAATTAGAAACCTAAAAATAGCATCGGTATTGCATAGAGCGATATCAAGAGTCCTAATGGAAGGTAAGGTGTTCAATAAAAATGTAGCGGTATCTGACGTAAAATTAAGTAAAGATTTGAAAAAAGCAGATGAATATATTGTGTTATCTTCATTGAATATTCAAGTAGCTGACTACTTAGATCCAGAAAAAAGACGCACTGGAGATCCTTCTGAGAATAATTGTGATATTAACACTGTTGTTAATGAAATGAACCAGTCTGCATGGTCAATACGTAAATCTATATTGTGTTATGTTGATTTGCGATTTATACCTGAGTTAGTTTTCAAGCCTGATTTAGCGTTCGATAATTTTGTTAATGTAAGCAAAATATTACATAATCACACTTAATTAATGTATTTCAACCATTACTTTTCATTAATGAGGTTGCACAGTTTAACAGGTTTGTGGCTTGTGCTATTTCCCAGTTTGAGCGGTATTCTTTTGGCCTCAACTTCTCTATCATATCAGGCTCTTTTTCTCCTTGTTTTGTTTACTATAGGTGCATTTTTAATGAGACCCGCAGGGTGCATAATCAATGATATCTTCGATAGAAAAATAGATGCGCACGTTGAACGAACAAAATATAGGCCACTTGCAAGTGGCGCATTAAACATAAAGCAGGCTTTGGCTTTACTTTCACTGTTACTGTCTATTGCCCTGGTAATCTTATTATTAACTAATAAAACTACACTTATACTTGGAATAATCTCAATGTGTATGATAGCTACTTACCCTTTATTAAAGCGGTATGTTTGGTGGCCACAATTGTTCTTAGGGTTTACCTTCAATATGGGATCGCTCATGGGCTCAGCAGCAATAACAAACCAGATCAGTATAGAATCCTTGCTGTTTTATATAGGATGCGTCTTCTGGACACTTAGCTATGACACCATATACGCTCATCAAGATAAAAAAGATGATGAAAAACTCGGAATGAAATCTACCGCATTATATTTTGGTGATACAACAAAATCTTGGTTGAAAAGATTTTATTTAATATCTCTTATGACGTGGCTATATGCTGGTATTTTATCATCATTAAATAACATTTTTTATATTGCTCTACTTGCTGTAGGGTTCATATTTCACCGCCAATACAAAAATTTCAATCCTGACGATCCCAGTCAATGCATGTCCATATTTAAAAATAATTCCTACGTAGGGTTGCTGCTCTTTTTTGGCATTCTTTTAGATAGAATTATCACCTAGGTCTCAAGAGTTTCGGCTCTAATGAAATCAATAGACTCAGGTAGCCCGCAGAAACGAAAAAACTTACTTGACAAGCTTTGCCAGTCCCCTTATCATAACACTGAAGGTATTCAGTTATCTTCATCTGTGCAGATTAAACAGCAAAAAAACAACGTAGTTGGCGTCTTATTTTTAATTTTTTGCACTATGTGCACCTTATGTCTTCACAATATTTCTAGCTATATAAGCTGAAACGCGCTGTTTAAGACATCACCCAACGTCAAATTTTAAAATAAAGAGTGAATACTAGCCACCCTAGGGTTTCTTTGCCTTTTTTTCCACTTAGTAAATTTCTTAACGTTTATAATTTAGGTTAGTTGCATTTAAAAGCAGCTAAATCGCGGTTATTAAGCGTTTAGAATAAAAAAACGCCATACTTGAAAGTATAATGTAAGTAATTAGCCAACCACGGGGCTTCTTTTGC
>CACPSE010000031.1:0-16226 GCA_902636535.1 uncultured Wolbachia sp.
AAAAATTGAACATAAGACGCCGATACATTAAGTAATCCTTACCTTTTAATCTGCAGATTGGCGAAAGCAAATACAATAGCTTCAGTTCCATGATAAGGGCGCTGGCGTAGTTTGTCAAGTGGTTTCTATTCCCAATGTTATATGGTTATGCAAGAAGTCTAATATAATTACAGCGAATTATTTTATTTTCTTAATCACTTGTTTTTCTCTTGCTATTGAAAGGCTTTTTTCTGGTACATCTTCAACTATAACACTACCTGCTGCAATTACAGATTCATCATGAATATTAAGCGGTGCAATTAGTGAGCTATTGGCGCCAACAAAGCAATTGCTCCCTATATTCGTTTCATGTTTATTTTTCCCATCATAATTACAAACAATAGTGCCTGCTCCTATATTACTCCCCTGCCCTACTTTAGTATTTCCTATATAACTTAAGTGTTTTATTCTCGTGTTTTGACCAACTTCACTTGTTTTCACTTCCACAAAATTTCCTATTTTTGCCTTATTACCAATTGTTGTGTTTCCGCGTATTCTGGTAAATGGACCGACCTCAGCATTACTTTTAATTAAGCAGTTTTCTAAATGCGAAGATGGCAGTATTTTCGCACCAGACTCTATTTTCACTCCAGTACCGAAAAAAACATATGGGTAAATAACTGAATCTCTGGCAATTTGCGTATCAAGAGAAAAGAAAATAGTCTCTGGAGCAACAAGCGTTACTCCAGAGTTGGTAAAAAATTTTCTTTTGTTTTCTTGAAAGTAAAATTCAGCTTTTATAAGGTCATTTCTGTTATTTATTCCAATCGCTTCTTCTCCACCGGTAATAACGTAACCGACGTTCAAACCATGTTCCACCGCAATGGAGACTATATCGGTTAAGTAATACTCATGAGTTGAGCTATTGCACTCTATTTTCTCCACCAATTCATGTAAATTCTTTGCATATGCAACCATTATTCCAGCATTGGCAAGAAACTCTTCATGATTATTTTTATCACTCTTTGCTTCCACGATTTCTCTTAAGGAACCATTCTCAATAATTAACCTACCGTATTCTTTATTGCTTGTCCTAAAACCTAGGCAAACTAGAGCCTTGCCTTCTAAGCAACTAACCATTTTAGTTATTGTGCTGCTTTTTATGAGTGGGGTATCTCCATACTGCACAACAACTATGTTCGAATCTGGCAATTCTTTCAGGTTTCTCATCGCAGTTTTGCCTGCATCTCCCGTGCCAAGTGTTAATTCTTGTGTAATTAACTGTATATCCTCAAAGCACTTTAGTCTTTCAATTAAAGGCAGATCAACTACAACAGCAATATTTTCAGGATTTAACTGTTTTGCATTGTAAATGACATGCTGGAGCATGGAAAAATTGCCTATTTCGTGCAGGACTTTAGGTAAGCCTGAATTCATCCGCCTGCCATGCCCTGCAGCAAGTATGATGAAAGTATGAGCTTTATTTATCACTTATCTTAAAGATGAAAAATGAAAACCATAATGATCAAGCCAACTGATTTTGTTATCATAAAAGCTTCTTAGGTCGCTGATTTGATATTTTAGCATCGCAAGCCTTTCTATACCAATGCCAAACGCAAAACCGTTGTATTTAGTATGGTCTATTCCAACATTTTGAAAGACATTTGGATGCACCATACCACATCCAAGCACTTCTATCCATTTACTACCTTTATAACTTATGTCCACTTCCGCAGAGGGTTCAGTAAAAGGAAAAAAACTATTACGAAAACGTATCTTCAGCCCTTTATCTCCAAAAAACTTATTAAGGAAGTGATGAATAGTAAATTTTAACTGGCCCATATTGACGCTTTCATCGACATATAACCCTTCTATCTGGTGAAACATAGGAGTATGAGTTGCATCAAAGTCATTTCTGTATACCCTACCAGGAGCTACTATTTTAATTGGGAAATTTTTTGTTTTTTCCATGGTTCTAATCTGTACAGATGAGGTGTGAGTGCGCAGTACCATTCTTTTATCGTTTATTTTATTCTTTAAGTAGAAGGTATCTTGCTCCTCTCGCGCAGGATGATGACTTGGAGTATTCAGTGCATCAAATACATGAAATTCATCTTCAATATCAGGGCCATCAACTGCTTTAAAACCCATATGTGCAAAAATAAGCTTTACTTCATTTAGAACCTTACTGAGTGGATGGATCTTGCCGATTTTTTCTGGTCTAACAGGCAACGTAATATCAATTGCCTCGTTCTGCAATTTAAAGTTAACTTCTTCTGTTTTTAGCACATTTTCCCTATTCATGATAAGATGATCTATCTTATCACGTAAAGCGTTAATAACTGCACCTAAATCACGCTTTTTCCCTGCATTTTCTATCTTTTTTAAGTTGTCAAAATAAGCTCTAACTACACCCTTTTTTCCCAAATATAATAGCCTAACTTTTTCTAAATCTTGCAAAGAAGAAGCACTTTCAATTTCGGAAATTGCTTTATCTTCAAGTGAAAGTATGTCATCTAATAACTCTTTATTCATCTTAAAACGCTGGCTTAAACTTTCATTATAGTGAAATTTTAAATATCATCAACAATCCAAAAAATTGCCCTATTCTAATTATTAATTTATTGACTGATTAATCTTTTTTATTTACCTTTGCGTTGATGAATTTGCTGTATCAACTATGCACAACAGTAACACTGACATTAAGAATAAGTATAAAATAGAGGATTTACCTAAGCTCTTTAAGGAAAAATCCAGAAACATAAGTAAAGCATTTTCTAGCGAAACAATTAAGATCAGTACTATTCGCTCGAGAAGTATTGAAAGTAATATACAAGAATTTTCATTTGAGCTAACAGCAACAGATAAAGACACCTTTAATATAAGATTATTTCGAATAAACTCTTTAATTGATTTTTTCAAAATCTGCCTTTCCCGGGAAAAAAATTTTACAGCCAACATAAAAGTGTCCAAAGAAAGCAGTGAATTATATAATAACTACTGTAAAACTAACAGTTATAAAACTGTAGAAGAATTCATAAGTAATGCTCCGTCTCAAATCCTTCTGCAGGGCACAACGATAACGCTACAAACAGACGTTGAAAACATTAACCTGGACAACTTGCACCAAATAGGGTCATTTTTAAATGAAAAGCTAAAACATGCAGAAAAAACTGAAAATGAGGAACAGAGTCAAGATACACTACAAGTAAAAGAAGCAGAAAATAAAGACAGACAAGAACAAAGTGAAACTAAGCAAAAAAACGCACAAAATAGACAAATTGTACCATTTACAGGCTCGTTTGGCTTTAACATAGCAAGCAAAGTAAATTGTAAAGCTCCAGTGGTTACTGCTGCAATAAAAGCTAATATACCAAAATATAGAATCTTCCTTCCCTTATCTAATTTTTTAATGATGTAATAAGGTTATCCCTTTTAAGAACACCAAAACTTTCTATACAGAGCAACAATATACCATTTGGTGTCATTCCAGCGCTTGACCAGGAAAAAAGAGACATGGATCCAAGTAGTATAGGAAATCTAATACCTCAAGAAGCAGAACAGAATGTAGGTCAAACTACTTCGCACACAGAGTATTTTAAAGCTAACAGAAAAAAGAAGTCAAAAAAGCAGACCAAAGAACTATCAGAGAAAGAAAAACAATTAGCCATAAAACAAGCACAAAATGATGCTAGAGTAGCTATGATAGATAACCAGATTGAGCGCAGGGGAAAAAAACTCGATGAAATATTTATTGAAGTGATGCATGGATACAAAAATCAAGATCCAGAAACATTTCGCAATATTTTTAACTCAATATTCAATATTGTTTATTTTCAAGATAAACAATTACATGAAATCTTAGAGTCAGGTGAGATATCAGAAGTATTAGAAATACTAGAAATACCACAACTAGCTGGCAAGTCTTTTTTTCCAAAAGAGTATTTACAAAAGCAAGTATATAGAAAAAAAGAGCAATTAGTTTCAGGTGTTTATATACAACAACCTACTATGCAACATGAAAATACTCCTCATAAATCTACAAACCCTTTACCAATTAAAGATCCTTCACCAGCAACAAATGAAGCTAAAACTCTACCTCCTACTAACATTACACTCAAATCACCATTAAAAATTGTATTTTCCTCAAAAAAGGTTTATTTTTGTCTATTTATAATAGTAGCATCTGCATCAACACTTTGCTTATGGCATTTTCCATTAGGAAAAGTGTCAATGTTAAAAGGATTAGTGCCACCAGAAAAAAGGGAAAGTATTGGGTTAGCATTGAACATAGGGTTGCCAATATTAATCGCGCTGTGTATTTTGAATTTAGCTCGCTTTATATATTCTGAATATTCTATAGAATCTATTAAGCAAGTAAGTGAAAACGATCCCCTTTCTCGCACCTATAGCTAGTGCAGACTCAGTTTTCCTGCGTCATACCGCGATTCATTCGCGGTATCTCTAGATCCCGCTAACACGTAGCGGGATGACGAATTTGTCGTTTTTTAAATTGTCGGTAAACCAGAATTACTTTAACTATAACAAAATAGAAATAAGTTGTTGTAAAAAATTTTTCATGGTAAAATTATTTATTTTCACCATATGTTTAAAGGAATTATCACGGATATCGGGACTATAACTGATACTACCACTCACTCCAACTCTGATCAAATTTTCCATATCAAGACACAAAATTTATCCTCTATAAATAAAGGAGATTCAATAGCTTGCTCTGGTGTGTGTTTAACTGTTGTTGATATAATGAGCGATACATTTACAGTCCAAGCATCTCAAGAAACTATGAAGGTTGCTAACTTAAATACGTGGAGAATAGGAAAAAAAATAAATCTCGAACAAGCAATGAGATTAAGCGATAAGATCGATGGCCACCTGGTTCAGGGTCATGTTGATGGGATAGTAAAAATTTTAACAATTAATCAAAATTTAGATTCTCATGAAATCAAACTATCGTGCCCACAAGAATTAATTAAATTTGTTGCAAAAAAAGCTCCGTTACACTAGATGGGGTTTCCCTCACAGTGAATTCAGTTATCACCAGACCCCTTTCGAAATTTGTTTGTGGTGAGAAATTTTTAGGAGAAGCACAGGCGAGCACCGCAGAATACTTAAATGTATTTGAGGAGCACAGTCAAGCTTTGACAACAAAATTGCCATCAGAAATCGAATTTCAAAAGGGGTCTGCCGAATTTACAGTAAATATAATTCCCTACACATGGGAAAATACAACTTTTCAGTACAACAAAGTAAATGATTATCTAAATTTAGAAATTGACATGATCGCTAGGTATTTAGATCAACTGATGCAGCATAAATACAATTAATTTTACAACCTCGTTATTTATAACTATTATATCTTGAAAACCATATAGATATAAAATATGCTTTTCGATAGTCTAATTATCTTCATTGTTGTTCTATGTGTAATAATCTCGGTAACTAGAGGCTTTATAAAAGAGCTATGCGCGTTGATGTTTTTATTTTTATCAGTTTTTCTGACCGCTAATCACTATGATTTTTTCACTCTAAATTATAGTAAATATTTTGATTCTAAAGTTACGTTGAACATACTTTCTACAATTTCTGTATTTATTATACTTAATCTTATATTCATGATAATAAATAACTGGCTAATGTACATATTATCACCCATAAGGTTGGGATTTATCGATAGAGTTACTGGAATCTTTCTTGGAGTGCTTAAAGGAATATTGCTCTCTTATGTATTATTCTTTTCTGTGCACTTATATTGTTACACAGTATATGACAAAAAAGAGGAATATTATGAAATAAAAGCAGAAGACATATTGCCTAATTGGATAATAAATTCACTCTCTTATCAGGCTCTATTTGTGACAGCAGAAGAAGTAATTGATATGTATATACCAGAGTCGTTGATACTAAAAATAAAAGAGATCGGTGGAGAAATGGTTGATCAAGAAAAACCTAAAAACAATAAAAAAGAAGAGTAAATATTCATTTATAAGCATGTTCATTGCTGTACAAGAATTATGGCAACTTCTCAATCAGCTCAAGCCAAACTCCTTTTTCATACCATCTCTTAAGCTGCGTATGTATACTTCTGATAATACTTTTATGCCAACTTTGTAAATCAAATTTATTTCTGTGAGTAGCTACAATTTAAAGACCTTGCTTCATCAATGTAATGGAACAAAACCTTTTTAGTAAGTTCAAAACCTTCTAAAGTCTCTCCTTCGCATCTTGCTGTAATGCAGTTTTGCGTATTTGATACCCTAAGAAGCCACCAACCTTTATTATCGGTTACCTTAACACCATCAAGATCTGAAAATACAATATTTTGCTGCTCCAGTGTTTTCTTTATTGATTCAATTATTTGAAACTTTTTCTCATCTTTCACTACAATCTTCACTTCATGAGTGATATATAACTTCGGTAAATCCTCAATCACCTGAGATAGGCTTTGGTTTTTCTTAAGCAAAATGTCAACTGCTTTAGCAGCAGAATATAGCCCATCATCAAAACTTAGCTCAGAAAAGAAGAAGTGCCCGCTTAATTCACCAGCAAACTTTGCCTCTTCCTCTACCATCTTCTTCTTAACTAGTGAATGTCCAGTAGCACAGGTGATAA
Organism: uncultured Wolbachia sp.; assembly: GCA_902636535.1. Lineage (GTDB taxonomy): Bacteria > Pseudomonadota > Alphaproteobacteria > Rickettsiales > Anaplasmataceae > Wolbachia. Next base: position 6,610 of record CACPSE010000031.1, read on the forward strand.
CTTGCCCTCCTAACTTGCTAACAAAATCATGCACTTTCATACTCATTTTTACGTTAGCAATAACTTTGCTTTCTGGATATTCCTCCAACACTTCACGTGCAAAAATTATAAATAAATGGTCATTGGAAACAACACTGCCTTTATTATCAATTAAGCGCACCCTATCGCTATCACCATCAAGTGCAATGCCAAGATCACATTTATGTTCCTTTACAATATCAATTAGTTGAACGAGATTTTTTTCCTCTATGGGATCTGGATCATGCAGTGGAAATGTCCCATCTATAGAGTTATTGGTTACGATATGCGTATGACCGGGCAAGATCTTTTCAATATACCTTATGATTCCACTTGCTGGACTATTTCCACAATCCCAGGCTATTTTTAACTTTTGTGTATTATTGTTCTTTACCGCACTTTTCAATATGCTAATGTACTCACTATATATATTTATGTTAATTAAGCTTCCAATTCTTGTGCTGTTTTTAATTGGACTGCTTATAATTTCCTTTATCTCTTGATCTGAGAAGACTTTTTTATTACTAAAAAATTTAAAGCCATTATATTCGCTGGGGTTATGAGAGGCAGTTATTATGATACCAAGATCCGCCTGTGTGATTTGTGTTGCAGCGTAAAGCATAGGTGAAGAGCATAGTCCAACGCGTATAACATTTGCACCGGATAAAGTTAAGCCCCTAATTAATTCTCTTTCTATACCTGGTGAATCTATTCTACTATCGTAGCCGACACAAACACTAGCTACGATTTGGCCAAACTTTCTACCTATCTCGTACCCATCATTAATCTGCAAGTCTTTGCCTATTATACCTCTAATATCGTATTTTCTTATAATGGTATTGTCCATACTGTACTTCTTGAAGTGACTACTATATAACATTTTGGCCAAATGCTCAAGTTTATTTATCCAACAATTAGTTGACTTTTTAAAGAAATCTGTTAATATTATAGTATATTTTTTAAAATGTAAAATTATGCCACAGGAAAACGAAAATGTATTTATAGCTGAAAGTCAAAGTTTAGATGTAGATGAACAGAAGAAAAATGATATTTTAAGTGTCATTGAATCTTGCAACGATCTTCAGGATTTTATAAAAAAACTAAAGGAAGAAAATCTCATCTGGTACTTTATTGGTCCTTTACGCAAAGATGAGAACATTACAGGACAGATAAATTTAAAGTGGGAAAAGGAGTTCCAAAAATTTGAGCAATCAATAGACGCAACGCATAAAGAACTTAAGTCGTCTCTGCCTGGTCAAAATTTCTTAGTGTATCCAACAAAGGATAATGACTTCAAAATTAGATTTGAAAATGAAGAAAAATCAATAGAAATTAGCAATATTTTAAGAGCTAGCAGTGAAGGTAAGGTTTATAACATATCTTTAGGGAAGGATAGTCAAATAACTGCAACCAAAAAAGGCAGCGAAAGGCACTATGATTTTACTGGTTCAAGCTCATGTGAAATGACCATTAATTGGCAGGCTAAGGATTCTGAAGGTAACAGCATAGACTGTAGCATGACCGTAAAATTGGATTCTGGTGGTATACAGAGTGTTATTGGTGAGCCAAAATTTGGAGGAATAACGAGTTCAGAAGAAGTATTAAAGTTAGTTGGACAAAATAAAGAAGTTTTTATCAACAGAAAAACTCTGTATCAAGCTTTTACTGACATGTCCAGGAGTGTAGATGATCAGCAAGTACCAGCAGAGGAAATATTTACAAAAGATCCACATATATCACCACAGTCACCTACACCGAGCAGCAGTGGGTATTCCTCTCCTAGCACACCTTCTTCACGTAGAAGTTCTATATCCACTAGCAGTGAATTTAGTGATGAAGATGAAATATTTGAGGATGATATGTCTGGTGATGAAGAAGAGAATGAGCAAGAAGGATTAAAAGATGAAGTTGAGGAATTAGAGGAAGAAAAAGAAACATTTGCTAAATATTTTGCAGTGCAGGCAAAGCAGCTTGAGGATCTAAGATTAGAACGTGACTCCTTAAAATCCACACTTGCGGAATTTGAACAGAGTTATAAAGAAAAGGAAGACATGTTACAAGAAGAGTTGAAGTCTGCCAAAGAGAGTCTAGAGCAACTGCAGAACATATTACAGCAAAAAGAAGGTCAGGCAACTCAAACTGAAGTTGAATATGAAAGTAGAGGAACAAGCATGCAGCAGCAAGACCAAGGTATACAAGCTGTAAACAACAACTCAAGCAGAATAGCTAGTGGGTTAAGACAAGAAAACAAAAAATTGACTAGAGACAAACTAACTATATCTGAACAATTAAAACAAAAAATAAGAGAGATTGACGAGTTAAAGAAAAATTTAAAGCAACTGCAAGAAGAAAATAAACAACTAACACAAGAAGTTACTAAAAATGCAGGAGTTGATGCATCATCTTCAACAGGTCAAAAAGAAGCTAAAGAAGCAGAAGTTATACCGCAAAACATTATGGATTGGCCTGTTCCAATTCCAGACGATAAACCGGAAGAGCAGAAAACTCCATTAGAGCCAACAAAGGTAAATACAGAATTATCAGATCCAAAATCAATCCCCGCTGAGGTTTCGGAAAAATCTCCTCCTCTTTCAAAATGATGAGTTTTTGCTTCTATTGTCAACTATAGCTAATACCAATTCCCATTGCACAGAGAGCGGATAGACAACAACGAAGAAAAAGCCCATACTGAAAGAAGTAAAATAGCGAGGTATAAATGGCATTAAGATCAAAATTATTGGATGAAAAAGTGGTGGAACCAGCAAAAGAAATGCTGAAGAAAGTAAGAAATAACGCATATGTTGCAAAAAAACTAAATGCCGTAATTGCAGCAAAAAAGCACAGTATATAGCAAAGATATGCTGCATTTCAAGAACTGCACTGACTGCATGATCTAAAATTTGGTAGAGAAGAAAAATTGTTTGCTTCACCTCAACGCCGTAGAAAAACTATATCGAACCAAAGTCAGCTTGAACAAGTTGAGGTGTGGATACAAGAAAATCCTAATATTACCATTGAGGAGCAAGAAACACACCACAACAAAGATATCAATTTTAATATTTTAGAGTTTTAAAACTCATAATCTGCTTTACAAGCTTCTCTTCATACCACCAGCTTTAGCTGGTTGTAGTTGATAAATAAAACCCTAAGGCATTTTTTACTGTAGATTAATCATTTGATTATAGTATCATTTTAATTAAGCCTATGTTTTGAACATTTATGAAAAATATTTTATATTTCATACTATTAGTTGTTGTATTTGGATCACTGAGCCTATTTGCTGTAGAGCAATTTGAAGAAAAGAAAATTGAATCAGTTCAAAAAAACGAAAATGTAGGTGTAAGGAAGCAAGATAGCACAAATCAAAAAGATGAGTTGAAAAGCAACGTCGATGCTAAACAAACACAAGAGGCTGAGAGCAAAAGAGTAGCCGATAAAGAGAAGCTGCGACACAACGAGAATAAAGCTTCTGTGGTTGGAAAAACTATAAGTGAAGGAGAAAGGATTGATAAAGATTTGCCAAATGACCAGCTAGAAGAAAGTACAGGCGAATTTGCTCGAAATTTACCAAATGTGGCCAATAAAGAAGTGAATAAAGATTTGAAACCAGAGCCTTTGCCTTTAAGTGCTGATTTAAATGAGAATACAACTGACCCGCAAAAAAATCTACAAGCTGATCAGAAGATTGATATAAAAGATAATGAACTTTCAAAAAGTGATGCGAGTCAATTATTAGAGGAAAAAAAAGAAAAAGTAGAGAGTCAGTTTGAAGAAAAAAAAGTGAAAGAAACAAACAGTAATTCCAAGGACCGCAATAGAGTAAAACCTATAACTAAAAAAGATGAAAGTGAAAAGAAAAATTTACAAAAATGGACAAAGCTAAACAGAGAACCAATAAAAGAATGGGGTCATAAAGATATACAAAGCAAGTCAATATATAAACGACAATATGATAGCCTTAATGAGCATCTTCCTACAACTGTATTTATTGATGATTACAGTAAGCAATTTTTTTACTGTATTAAGAAAAATAACTTACCTTGCTTAAGAGGAATAATAAGTAAGCTAGAAAAAATTGGATTAACAACTCAAGAGATACTAAGGTTTAGAAATAAATTGGGTGATACTCCTCTCATTTATTCAGTTAAACAAGGTGAGGTAGACATAGTGCGCTTTCTCTTATTACAAGGTGCTGATCTTAGAGTAGTTAATAATAATTTTCAATCCCCAATTGATATAGCAATCGAAAAAAAGCAGATCAATATAATAAATGCGATTGCCGAAATGATGCCACATCTTTTGGAGGATAGAAAAATAGACAATAAAGAAAGCTCAGCAATGTACGATTGGGCTGTGAAAACGAAAGCAATACAGTGCGATAAGCAAGATGATTAGATTTTTGATATTAATTTTAGTTGGTCATTTATGTTATGGAAACGAAATAAATGATGAAAAAAATCAGATTAGTGATTTTTTAAATGCTCTGCGTGATGCAAAATACGTATCTTACAGTAAAAAAGACTTTGCTGAATTTTTGGTGCAGTGCCACAAAGAGGGCGTGCCAGAAGATTTTAAGAAAGGTTTTGGTTCTAACTTAAATGGAGCTAATTTTAACCAACTGTACCTAAGTAAATCTGTTTTTGATGGAGTAAGTCTGATTGGTGCTGATTTTTCTAACACCGATTTATCCTACGTGTCTTTCATTGATGTTGATTTACGTGGTGCTAATTTCTCCAATGCTAATTTACATGGCATTAAAATAAAAGGTACAACTTTGAGTTTTACAAAATTTGTTTCTGCAAACTTAACAGATATCGTATTTGATCAGTCTAATGTTAGTTATGCTGATTTTATCAGTTCCGATTTCAAAAAAGTAAGTATGCACAACGTAATTGGTTTGCATACTAATTTCTCGAATGTGAAAATGAATTTCTCCAACTTATCAAACTCGAATGTTGGCCACGTAAATTTTAGTGATAGTGAAATAAACGATACCGTTATGCAGAAAAACAACCTTGATAATGCAAGTTTCTTTGGAGTGGATGCATATAAATTAAAGATACAATTTTCTTCATTAAAAAATGCTAACATATATGGTGCAGAGTTAAAAGAATCAGACTTTACAGGTAGCAATCTTTCCGCTGCCTACCTTAATTCTTCTATCATAATTAACAGTAACTTCGACGAAACTAATTTAAGCAACACACAAATTTCCTATGTGAATGACGATAATTCAAGTTTTGTTCAATCTATACTAAATGGTTCCAAGATAAAGCATACATATGTTTCTGAAGCAAATCTTCAGGATGCTGATTTATCCAATATTGATTTTAGTTTTAGTGAACTGCATCAAGTTAATGTCTCTAATGCTGACATTCGTCACGGAAAGTTTCATAATACTAAAGTTGTGAATTCTAACATGAATGGCTCATTTTTTGACCATTCACTATTCACCTCTGCGAAGATAGAAGATTCAGACCTTTCTACAACTTCAATGTATAAGATAAAAATCCAAGACTCTCAAGTTTATAACAGCACGCTTTCTCACCATAATATTGATTCCAGTGAAATAGAAAATTCAACATTCTTTAATTTATTAGCTGATAATTCAAGCTGGTCCAATTTAAAAGTAACTAATTCAAATTTTGTTGAAAGCGACTTCAGATCTTCTTTGCTTTACGCTAATGCCTTTAGGAAAACTAGCTTCTTTCTTAGCAATTTGAGCAATTCAACAATTAGTGATATGTCTTTTCACTCTTCAAGCATATATAAAAGTTCAGTTGCTGATGTTCACTTAACAGGTTGCAAATTTGATAATTCAATTTTGATTGACAATCAAGGGCAGGAGAAACTCACAGGTTCAGAAAATGCTATAACTTCAATTGAAGATTTGCAAGAGAAAATATCACAGGGTGAAAAATTTAATGTAAATTATTCTTACTTTGAATTTAAGGATATGAATTTAGAAAATGCTGATTTTGCTAATTCAACATTGAGTAGAGCAAAGTTTGTAACCGTTAATTTGAATAAGGCAAATTTTGAAAAAACCGATTTGCGCTACACTGTCTTTGATAACTCTTCTCTTATTGGCACCAACTTATCAAATTCTAATTTAGAAGGTTCTAGCTTTTTAAACTCTGATCCAAAAAGCGCCATGTTAAAAAATGCAAAGAAAAATGACCGTAAAAAGTGAGGGCGTATTATTGGTTCTATCCTCCCCTTCTGGAGCTGGAAAAACTACTATATCAGCAAAATTACTTGAGCGATCAACTAATTTAGTTAGGTCTGTTTCTATGACTACGCGCAAGCCTCGCCCCGGCGAAATAAATGGAAAAGACTATTTTTTCGTTACCGAAGAAAAATTTCACGAGTTATGCGAAGCTGGTCAGATGCTTGAATACGCCAAAGTTTTTGAGAATTTTTATGGTATACCAAGAGATTTTATAGAGCAAAACTTAAGCAGTGGAATAAGCGTTTTACTAAGCATAGACTGGCAAGGAGCATTTCACTTATTCAAGCTCATGAGAAAAAAAGTTGCGAGTGTTTTTATACTTCCCCCTTCAATGGAAGAGCTTAGGTTGCGTTTGCAAAAGCGTAATAGTGATGATGCAAGCGAAATAGAGCGCAGATTAGCCGAAGCTCAAAAAGAGATAAGCAAACGTGATAAATATGATTATGTAATAATCAATGATGATATTGATAAAAGTGTAGAAGAGATAAGCTCCATACTAAATAAAGAAAGACTTAAAAAACTAAAAGAAAAACCAAGTCTGGAAGATTTATAAAAGCATCGATCTGCATATAGTTTCTTATCCTATAGCTATACCGCCGCAAACCGTCATGCCGCCGCGGCGCTAACGAGTAGGGAATGAAGGTTTTTCAAATTGTCGTAAGTCAGTTTAGCTATATTTTAGCCAGTAGCACGTTTCGCAGTTTAGCTATATTTATTATTTTTTAAGACAAAATGGTTAAAATAGTAGACAACTGTTCAAGTGAGGATTTGACTATGATAACAGATTTTCTAATAGAAACTAGTTTTCTGCCTTTCCACCTATATTTTGATCACATATACAACGTTTAGCTCAATTTAAAAGTCAAACTTCTTGGTTGTTAGTTTAGTGCTGACAACTTAAATAGCTTTTAATATTGAGGTTTTAGTATGGGTATAGATCTAAGCGCACTAGCTACTAATGCAAATAAATTAGACGAATGCAAAGACGAGCAATTGTACTGCATTATAGAGAGAAAGGTAAAAAAAGAAGAACATAAGCGTGAAAAACCAAGAAGTCGAGATGGAGCTCTCAAGAAATGTGAAAGGTTATTTGAAGAAGGTGCTAGCTCTGAAGTATTAACTAAATTAGAAGAATCACTTAGAGAACAAGAAAGATATTATAGGTATTATGTCCAATGCTTCCTTCCAGTGCTAGATGAAGTAATAGAACGATCGAAAAAAACACCAAATGAAACAAAAGAGCAAGTAAAGCAAGTAATTTCAGAAATTACTTATAATAGCAAATATTGTTTTACCCACAACCAAAATGATCGTAGGAATAGTGAAGATAGTGAAGCAGAAAGTGGCTACGGGAGCGATGTTGAAGATGATCATAAAGTAGAAATAAGCAACGAAATAACAAATAACAATGCTCTATTACTAAAAGCGATCAAAGATGGAAATAACAGGAAATTTAAAAAATATCTAAAAGATTGTACGGATATTAGCAGCATAAAAGATGAAAAAGGAAATAATATTTTACATCTTATTGCATCGCTCAAGAAGGAACAGAAATGCAAATTTTTAGGCGCCCTAATAAAAATGGTCGCTAAGGAAGATCTAGCACAACTCGTTGATAGTGAAAATCAAGAAGGAAAGACTCCTTTTCAGGTAGCACTAATTGACAAGATAGCAAAAGAGAAACATGAGTCTAGTACAACTCGAAGTAGCGATAATACACTTAAGTTTCTTGCAAAATTGTTAGAATATGGAGCTAAGCTAAGCTTACCTACAGAGGATTTAGAAAAATTATCTAAAAAGCAAAATGAATACTATAGTAAATTTTTAGAGAGATTGGGTGAGCAAAAGCCAGAAATAAACACAAAAGTTAAAGAAGTTATAGCCAATACCATAAATACTTCAAACAGAAATGGTGATTATCTATTACATTTAGCAATTAAAAATAAAGATGAGAAGTCTTTTAAGGAATTATTGCAAAAAGGAGCAGATATTAGCCTTAAAGACACAGATGGTAATGATGCTCTACACTTAATTGTTAAACCTGAAAAAAACAAAAACTTAAACTTCTCAATACATTGCTAGAAGCAGGCCAAAAAGAACAATTTATAAAAGCTGTAAATGATAAAAACAAAAAAGGGCAAACACCGCTCTATCAACTACTCCAGCGCATACAAGAAAAGAGTGAGAACCGATCACTTAAGAAATTTGAGAAAACTAAGAGATATAAAACCCTAGAACTATTGCTAAAAAATGGTGCAGATATTACTGTGCAAGATAAAGATGAAAAAAATGCTCTTCACTATATTGCTTCATTCAAAGGAAGACAAAAAGTCGCATGTTTGGAATTGATTTTAGGTTTAGTGGAAAATGGAACAATATCTAAAGATAAATTAGGTGAAGCTATAAATGCTAAGAACGGAGAAGGGAGCACACCCCTAGAATTGGCATTAAAGAAAAAAGCAGAAAAAAGAAGTATCGAATATCTATCGCAAGGAACAATTTTTGATTTAGCAACTAATTATGATAGTACAACAAAGTTTTGTGCAGCATTATTACAAAACGGTGCTAACCCTGATTCTTTGTGGTTAGAAGATCCAAAATTCCATACTAAAAAGTACTATTTAACTTTACGAGATCTAAAAGATTATTCAGGGACTCCACAGAAAGCACAGGAGAAAGCTAAAGAACTAAAAGAGAAGCTTGAGGAAAAATACCACTGTGGGACTGCTTCGAAAAAATGTCAGTCAGGCATTAAAAAGCTAGGTTCTGGTATAAAAAAAGGAGTATCTGCTACAGAAGAAGTACTATCTGCTGTTGGAAAATACATAAATCCAGCCGAAAGAACTCGCGAACTGTTAGCAATCACAATAACGATTACAGTTATTGCAATGGTAACATTTGCTTTCTTTCAGGGTCAAATGGCAATTGGAGCAGCCATTCCTATCATAGCTGTTGCTGGAGTTATATGCCTTACTTTAACTTTAGGATTTAGTGGTATTAAGAAACTTTTTGAAAAATCAACCAACAAAGCACAGGACACATTTAACGACAAAAACCGCTCTAATTCAACAACAGAGCAGAATCAAGCTTCGAAGAACCTTGTTAATAATGATCAACAGAATTTAAGAAATGAGACTAAAAATCAAGCAGTACAAGAGTCACCAAATCAACTAGAGCATACAGAAAACCCAGCTACTAAAATGAGCGATGTATCAGTATCAATACTACGTCAATTCATGAATAAGCTAGGATTTTCAATGTGCTAATTGTATCCGTTCAGCCAATGGCGTCAACTTAAGGGAAAATATCAGTGATTGTGTATAAAATTTATCTCTAAATTTTTTATCATTAAATTATCCAAAGAGTG
>CACPSE010000032.1:0-16182 GCA_902636535.1 uncultured Wolbachia sp.
ACCAGGAAGATTGTATAGCCGTGATAAAGTAGATAAGCCCAAACGCCATCATGTCTTTAGGAGAGTTTGCTGATTGAGGCTCTTAAGTTGACGCCATTGTCCGTTCACGGATCTCTTAACACTAAGCAGGAGTAGCAACTAAACTCTGTAATTTTTGAAAGGGGTTCTGGCCATTGAGACGTGATGTCAAAAATATCGACAACATTCTTTCCACGAACCTTTCTCCACGTTCTGACCAGGTGAAAAAGCTGTTTTTACGATAGATTACGTAGCGTCTAATTTGCCGTTCTGCAAGGTTGTTTGTTGTGTCTATCACTTCAGGTTTTCTCAAAAACTTCCACATCATATCCTCAGACCTTAACATCTTAGCGGCCATTCTCGAAGCTTGAGTACCATTTACAATATTGCATTTATTGAGCACCTATGCAAAGAATGTGCTGAGTGCAGCAATGATGTTATTAATTATCTTGATCATAAATCTAAAAACAACGAATTTGATGAAATATATGAATCAATTCTAGTTGCATTGTCTAATGTCGAAAACACAAACACAAACGCTATAGCCAAGGTGCTTTTTTACACTGAAAAAATCTATCAAAACGCATCACATAATGAGCAAGTAATTAGGCAGGTCATACAGAATATACTGAGAAATGCAACACACTACTCAACAGGCCAAGAAGATTACTCCTTAGTCAAGGAAGTATGTTACTTATGCACAGAAATTGATGCAATTAACATAATTTTTCAAGAGGAGTGTAAGATTTTTAAATCTAGCATAGAAAAGCGCATAGAAGATCTGGAAAAGGAAAACAAATTATTGCAATCTGAAGCTTTACATGAATATAACAGCCGTCTTCCAGGTATTGTAAATGGATTAGTTCAGACTGCTTGCATAGTGTATGATGAATACACTAAAGATCCAAAAGACAATAAACGTCAAGAGAATACTGATCTTATATTCAGTTTAATGCAAATTAGAAATATTCTGCAATTTTCTATTGATGTGCAAGAATATCCCTGTCATAGACGTCAAGATTTGTGGGACGAAATGTACCAAACTCCTGGAACTTTTATAATACGAAAAAGAAGTAATAACGTTGCAGATGAATTAGAAATTCCAGTTATAACAAGTGACATTCTATCAGAAAATCCAGGACTTGAAAGTGCTGGCAGTAAGCAGGTAGAAAAAAATATTCTTGCAGGAGAGGAAGAAAATGCTATCTAAAATAATACAGGGGTTTCAATAACGGGGCCCATAAGTAATAATTTTGAGGAGGGTAAAATGGATAAAAATAGTAACAAGAAACGCCAAGAGAGAATAAAACAATCTAAAGAAGAAAAAAAGAAAAATGAACAAAAAAAAGAAGAGCAATCTAGGGAAACATATATTGGTAACAATAATAGTTCACAGGTAACTACTGAAGAGGATGATAAGAACGATGCTACCGCACCATTAGTTGATATTGGTAAGAAAGAGCAAACTCCTGTTCAACCTGCTGAACATGTACCACAATATGGTCTTGGTAATACTTCAGTTCAACCTGATAACAGTGATACACCGGTAATTGTAGAAAAAGGACCTGTGTTAGGTGCAGCAAATGGTGAGGACGGTTCTGCACATGAAGGTAATGATAGACAAGATACACAACCGAAATCAAGTTCAGCAGCAGTACCTTTAGTAGGTAACAAAAAACTTGAACACAATGGTATTCCAACCAACAGCAAGCAGTCTACTAATCCAAACAATGGTTCACAAAATATAAAAAGTAGTAAGCTGCCTGTTATAGCTGCTTCTGCACTTGCAATAGCTGGTATTATTTCAGGGGTGGCTGTTGCAGTTTACTTGGAAATGCTAGCTGCAGGAATAGCAGTTTGAGTTTGTTGTTTAGTTGCTGCTTTAATCATATATTGCTGTAACAGACCTTCAAATTCACTTGAGGGTAGTAATGTTGAACCTGTAGCTAACGGAGAGCTAACAGTAAGTTGAAGAATAAATATTGTAGTTTACCATTTAATAATTTATTATAATTATATTAATTATTAGCGAATAAAAACTTGGTAAACTACGAAGAAATATTCTTAAATAAAATCAAAGATATAAAAGAGGAAGGGCGATATCGTGAATTTACGCACTTTGCGTCATTGCCAGGTAGGCTCCCTCACATTATGGACTACGAAAGAAATAGAGAAGTAATAGTCTGGTGCAGTAATAATTATCTGGGAATGTCGCAGAATGAGAGTGTTATTGCTGCTATTCAAAATTCATCAATTGGTGCGGGGGGAACAAGAAATATATCTGGTACAACAAAAGAGGTTGTCGAACTTGAAAAATCCTTAGCTTGTTTGCATAAAAAAGAGGCTGCTTTAACTTTTGCTTGTGGCTATCTCGCTAACCAGACAACACTTAGCACTTTATCGTCTGTTATTCCAGGCGTGGTAATTTTTTCAGATGAGAAAAATCATTCTTCAATGATAGAAGGCATAAAATCAGGAAAAAGACCAAAACATATATTTAGACATAATGATGTTGATCACTTAGAGCAGTTGTTAAAGTCCGTAGACACAAAAACACCAAAGATAATAGCACTTGAATCCGTATATTCAATGGATGGCGATATAGCGCCGCTTGAAGCGATATGTGATCTTGCAGATCAACATAATGCAATTGCCTATTTGGATGAGGTGCACGCAGTTGGCATGTATGGTTCACATGGTGGCGGAATTGCAGAAAGAGAAGGTCTGATGGATAGAATAACCGTTATTCAAGGTACACTATCGAAGGCTTTTGGAGTGATGGGTGGGTATATAGCGTCTTCAAAGAGCTTGGTAGATGTAATAAGAAGTTCCGCTCCAGGATTTATTTTCACCACTGCTATGTCGCCTGTTTTAGCAGCGGCAGCAAAGGCAAGCGTTGAGCACCTAAAATCGAGTAACATTGAAAGGGGAAAGCAAAAGCAAGTCGTTGAAAAAGTAAAAAACTCACTGAGAAACGCAGGAATTAATTTCATTCCAACAGAAACTCATATAATTCCAATAATAATTGGCGACCCAGAGTTATCCAAAAAAGCATCAAAATTATTATTTGATGAGCATAGAATATACGTTCAACATATAAATTATCCAACGGTGCCAAGAGGAACTGAGCGTTTCCGTATTACCCCTACACCTTATCATACAGATGAAATGATAGAGCATTTAACAGAATCTCTTGTAAAAGTTTTTGAGAAGATCAACATCTCCTTGAATGTATTTGACCACCACATGTAACCGAGGGGGTATGTAATGTATTTTTAGGAGTGGAATCACCTGAATTAACCACTGTATACTCTGGTATATCCATTAACTCCCATCCATCATCACTAGTGTCACCTACCGTTTTGCTTTGAAGTTCAGAACCTAAGGTTAGAGGCTGTTTTTCATGGTGAACATCCATTTCTTTCCGGTCTAAATCTCGTATTTTTTCTTCAATCAACTTAATAATTTTTTTTATATTGTTACACTTCTGTGAGGAATCTCCTACCTCGCGTGCAAGCTTGGAAATAGAGCTTCCTTTTTCAACAAAATATAAACGTCTACCATCATTATCTTCCGCAGAGCAATCGTCTTTAAGCTTCTCCTTAACTAAGTTTGGTTCATTTCCTAATATAAATCTTACCACATCTAAATTTGCATATTCAATAGCCTTAACTAAGTACTTAAACTTTTGTTCTCTGTTGAATTTTCTAAGCTTTGCCAAAACTTCTATCACCTTCATACAGTTACTGTTGTCAGTCACATCAATTCTGTCTATATCTTTAATATGAGAAATTAAGAATTTTATTATCTCAGACTTTTTAGCATCATCATTATTCACGAATTCAATGAACAAATTCTGTGTATAACTATTATCCCATCTATTTTGTACATCTTTCAAGATTAAGTTCACTAACTCCACATTGTTTTCTTGAACAGCATACCTTAGAAATGATTCACCATTATTTATTATCTTTTTTCCTTCCTTAATTACTCGAGTTTGTTCCTTTTCTTTATTTATAAGACTTTTAAATAATTGCACTATTCTTTCGTGTAAGCTATCATGATTACTAGCATGCATACAGACAAGTATAGCAGACATTGTTTTATAATCTTCATTACTGATGCTAAGTTCGCTATTACTACGTGTATTATGTCTTTTATTCAAAACGTCAAAAGCATTACTTAAAACTATTTCTTCTTCCCGTTTGCTTTTTAAATCTATACGTATTCCCTCCTGAACCAACCTATGAATGTTTGATAAATCAGCTTTGCTTCCTTGATTAATCATTGAATAGTTTCTAAGTAGATTTATAGGACCTGCTACTTTATTTTCTTCTACTAACCTTGAGAACATTGAATTCTGAATATTATCAGGTACAAGATAAGCTATGACGCTTAGAATTCTGATAGCTTCATTGCCACATTCCGTATTATTTGCTATTTTATCAAGCGTAACTTTCCATGTTGTCATGACCGTTTTCATATATGGGTCGTTATTGCATTCGTTAAGGTTAAGATCTAATAACCTCTCTGTTTCTTCATAAGATTTATCATACTTCTCCAAATAATCTTGAATTCCAAAATTTGAATTCAAAGTCCTTTGCTGCTTAATATAAGCAAATGCTTGTTGTAATGCTAGTGGAAGGCCTTGAAGTTTGTTATGTAATTTCTCAGCCTCTTTATCATTATCTATTTTCAATTCTTTCTTTATAAATCCTATGGATTCCTTAGGAGTAAATACACCAAGCTCTACTGGATGCACTCCTGTATTCTCCCACTTATTGTACCTAGAAGTTATTAAAACATGGATTTCGTTATGATCTGGGCTGGGTAACAAATCTTTAACTGAATCATAGTCATCAACATTGTCAAAAACAATTAAAGTTTTTTCATTGTTGAGTTTTTCATATACATCATTAGCTAAACACTTTACATTTTTTTCTTTTCCTTCTTTAGTTTGTAAAGAAACTTCTGTTTTTTTAGCTAATTGTCTAAACGAGTCAGTCATGCAATATTTCTCAGCGTCAATCCAAAAATTATTTTTATATTCCTCTTTATTTTTTTCTACAAATTTAGCAGCTAGCTGTGTTTTGCCTATCCCTCCTAATCCAGTGATAGATACTTGTGATGTCAAAACTTGCATAGAACAGTTTTTTTTAAAGTTTGCCTCTAAGTCTTGCATTTCCTTCTCTCTTCCTATAAAATTCTCAACTGTTTGAGGAGCTATGATACTAAATTTTTCTTCTAACCTTCGCAACTCCTCTTCTCTTCCTACAAAATTATCTACTATACGTGGCCGTTTATTAATTATTTCATTCTTATCATAAACACACTGAAAACCATCTGGCCCTTCTTTTTCGCCAAACTCTATTTCTTCAGCACTATCACTTTCAGCTTTCCTTTTAGTCTTATTTCGCATAGAACAACCTGCAGTTCTGAAAGCTGCAACTAATGGAGATTTTATGAAGCTAGCTCCTGGAATTGGAATAATGGATACTGCAACATTAGCCAAAAATCCGCCTACTTCGTTAATGCTCGAATTAATAAAAGCTTCTTGAGCTTCCTCTAATATTCCCTGTCCATTTTCCTTGTTTTTTGGCATATACCCCCCTTAAACACAATCACACATAGACCTATTTATAGAGATATTGGCTGCACCTTGAGCTTATCTGCTCTGTCCTCAGAATCATACCCCTCACCTATTAAATAAGTTTTTCTATTCTATTGCAAGTATATTATCATATCAATACTAATATAATTATTTTTTATGTGATTTTTATAACTGGATATCAATGTCGAATGACACCATTTATTATTTCTGAATATATCTCAGTTTATATCTCCAGCAATGATAAGTCCATTCTCTTCCTTTAATCTCCCACCGCTTTCTTGCAGAAAAAGTCTACCGAGCGAAGTTTTGTATTTGTTAATTCCAGAGTAAACTATTCCTCTGTGCCTTCCTGCTGCAAGGTACGCAAAGCCTAAAATTGTTGAACCGATGGAGCGTACATTACTACTGCCAGGCAGCAATTTATTTAACAAATTACCACTTACATCTATTAGACCCCCTTCACGGCTTTTCACTCGCATTTTTATATGACGAGATCTAAAATCCTCAAGAAAAGCACCTTTCTTTTCTTCTGCCCAAAAAGTTTCTCTAAGAGCCGGAGCATCAATTACAGCTGCCACAACTTTATTTTTATGAATGAGACAGACTGATACTGCAAAATAAACCATACAACTAGAAAAGTTCTCCCTGCCCTCTATAGGCATAATAAACCAGGTATAAGTGTCATCTTTTACTTCTTGATCAGTATCATCTTCAAAAATAAAATCATAGTCTCGTTTGTAGTCGTGCAAGCAATCGTATATGGTTTGCTTGGATTTTGAATAAGTTTTATTAATAAAGTCTGCTGATTTAACATTAGAAATTTGCAATTCATTAAAATCGCGCATAAGCTGCCTGGAAGCACTACGCATAGAATCAAGCATCACATTAATTCGTGGTGATGAGATGGACATTCTTCTTTTTACTCTTTCACTCTTTCATAATAGCTGTCATCTGGAGTATATACTACAATTTTATCCTCTTCTTTTATAAACTGAGGCACGTTAACGCGCATTCCGTTTTCCAAAATTGCAGGCTTATAAGAAGCAGTAGCAGTTTGTCCTTTAATAACAGACTCTGTTTCTTTCACAGCAAGTGTAACATAATCAGGCACATGCGCAGAAATTATTTTGTCTTGATAAGCTACAACTTTAATTTTCATGTTATCCTGTAAATAAATTTTTTTTTCTCCCAATAAGTCCAAATTTATAGTGATTTGCTCGTAATTACTTGGATGCATAAGATTTACAATGTTTCCTTCAGTGAAAAGGTAAACATATTCCTCTTCATCTAAAATTGCCCTTCTGATTGTTGCATCAGAACGAAATCTTTCATAGTGTTTTGCTCCGGTCTTAATATTTTTCATTTCAGCTTGTATGTATGCACCACCTTTACCAGGTTGAGTATGCATAATACCTACAACCAAAAATAATCCGCCGTTATGTTCCAACACCTGACCTGGTCTGATATCGTTAGCTCTTTCTGCCATAATTACATTTTCAGTTTGATCTTACAATTATAAATAGCTTTATATAAATATCAAAGTCTTTATTAGTCAATAAATTCTGGCATATTTAATACTATACACCTCCCCTTTATATTTATATGTGAAAATATCTCTTTAGTGAAAGATAGCATAATGCGTTTTTTTGTGCTGATAACTAAAATTTCTAATATATCCCCTGAGCCGAAATTATACACAGATTTTACATAGCCATATAATTCATTACTTTTCAGCCTTACTTCCATATCTACAAGGTCGCTTTGATAAAATTCATCCTCATCATTTAGCTCTGGTAACTTGCTTCTTTCTATATATAGCTTCTTATTCCTTAAAAGCTCTGCTTCATTACGGGAATTTACTCCGCTTATTGTAGCTATTACTAAATTATCACCTATGACGGATACTGAGTCTATTTTATAATTCTCATCACCACTGATTAGCTCACCATATAAGGAGATATTTTCAGGCTTTTCAGTAAAGGTTTTTACTTTAACAGCCCCTTTAATTCCGTGGGGAGAGGTAATAATTCCGAAGCATACCAGATTGTCGTTCATATTAAGATGATAACTAATGTTGACTTTTTTGTCTATAAGGCATAAAATACCTAAAAATATTTGTTGTAATTCTATTAATATAATGTATTATGGAATACATCAATAGTGGGAAGACATGAATCAATGTATTATTAATCAAGCAAAAGAGCTTATCCCTCATTTAAAGAAAGTTAATAGTAAACTACAAGGTGAATCTATAAAGCTCTTCAGTGACAAAGAATCTATAATAGTAGAACGTCGTAAACCTGTTGTTGAAGAGATGCTAAAGCATCTAGAAAGTTCTTCCATCACTAACTGTAATACTATGATTGATGCAGAAACTGGGTTTGGCAAGACTTATGATATTGGATTGTGGAGTCATGCGCTAGCTCAAGCAGGATATCACCATTTAGTTGCAGTGCCAAATGGTAATTTAGTTGAACAAGCTAAGAAAATGATAGATGGTGCATTTACTGTAGATGTTAAAACACCTAAAACTGTGCAAGAAATTGAAGATACGCTGAAAGTCACTAAACCTACAACAATTATAGTAACACATGATCTGCTTTTACAGCAAGAGAATGATCGAAAATTTGAAGAGCAAAACGGTGAAAAGCCTAAATTGTGGGTTAGTGTTGATGAAGCAGATAGCATTAACAAGCAGCAGGCCTTTGAAAATATGTGCAAACTTGATGCGGAATATCCTACGACTTACCTAACCGCAACACCAAAGAAAAGGATCTTAAACAGATGTGGAAAAATTATCAGTCCTACAAGATCAAGTAGACGCTGCATTTCAAACACTATCAAAACAGTAAATGTTATTGCAAAAACTAATGAAAGAGAAAAATTCTATCGAGCATTCGTGGTGAATGTTGCTGCTACCATAATACCCTTAATTACATTATTACCTATTATAAATAGTAATGTTGCTGCAATAATTGGTCTAACTTCAGATTATTGGTTATATTCCGCTTTAATTAATAATCTATACTTTTCAATTTCTTTCATTATACTTTCTATAGTAATGTTGCCAATTTGGTGGGTGTTGACCAAAATAACTGGAGGAGAGTCAAAAGAACTGCTCCTTAGGTTTGCTGCTAACGTGCGCAGCTTATTTACTAGGGAAAAGTCTAGTCCAGCTCATGAATATGTTGAAGAATTTGAAGAAGTTTTTAATTACAATAAACTTGTTGGCTCTGATAATCCGCTGGAATCTGTGAGATGGAATATACAAAGTCCGGTTGGGGAAAATGCTCTTATTCTAGTTGATGATGTGAATAGCATAATTAACCTTAGCTTTGCATTGCAAGGTGAGAATAATTTGGTATATGAAGATGGTACGCGTTATGAAGTTTATAATAAATTTCAGCCTGAAGGAATGTCGTACCAAGATTACAGACTCAAACTACGTCAATCAAACTTTATAAACTGCGTTAAAAAGCAACACCCTGGTCTAACGGAAGAACAGATATCTAAATTGAAAGACAAGGTAGATTTTAGCAATACTGCTAAGTATCTAGAATACAGAGTAATGCACTCAATGATTGATCTTACACTTTCGTATTTAGTGGAATGCGATAACACCGCTTTGGATAAACAAAGAAGAGAAGATTTAGATAAATTAATAAAAGATATTAAAAATAAGGTTAGTACTGCTAATGATGGCAGCATTATAGCTTTCTTAAAGGAAAAAGGTTTTAGTGAGCAATTCGCTAGGGATGAGCTTTTACCACAGGTAAATACAGTTATTAGTGCACTGAAAGCAAGCAACAATGATCGAAGCAGATTAATAGTAGACAATTGGCACTTAAGTAAAGAGCTGCATGATCTTATAGAAAGAGAAGAAGATGTACTACACAACCTCAGCGATTTCTGCAAAAAAAATAAATGTATTTTTGCAGGACTTGGAAAAAATGATCTTGGTATTGAGGCAAATAAACCTTATTTTAAAATAACACGTAATGATGCAGGTAAATATGGAGTTGACTATTGTAATTATGACCAAGGCGATTTAAACACATTAGCTAAATATGCGTTGATAACAATTATAGACGAGTCAAAAGGTCGTGGGTTTGATAGCGAGTATAATCACGTTGCATCAATATTTACAGATTCAACTAGTCAGTTCAACAATCCAGCAGAAGCTTTGCAGAATTTGGGAAGAAATAGAGAACGCAATCCTAACAGGCAACCTTGGTTTTTTGCTGCTGGAGGTGAAAAAATTGAGTTATTTGTAGATAAAGTTTTAGCAAAGTTAAAAAGCGCACCGCAGGATTTTTGTCAAAAGGTTTTATTTCCAGCCACTGATAGGTACAATAAACTAATAAAAAATAGAATGGGAATAGAGCTTGGACAAAAAATAGAGGTCTATATTAGCGAAAACATGGATGCACTAGGAAATATCGATGATGCAGCTCTGAAAAAATTTTCATATGATTCGATAAAAGAGGTGTATGAAAAAGTACATGATATAAATGATTTTGCCGTAAAAAAGACAAAAGAAGATTTACGTAAGATTTTAAAAAGCACAGAAAAATATCTTTGTTCATATGAAGACAGAATTAAAAACAACGGTAAATTATCTTGCACACACTCAGTTCTATTTTCTGTGGGGAGTGCTATAGCAAAGGTGATGTATTATCTATGGGCAGGATTTGACTATTTAGTCTTTTTAGCTAAAGCGTATAATGTAGGTAAGTCTGAAAATGCTGATGCAAAGGCATATGTGCATATAATCAGAAACTGCTACTTTGAAAGTAGTGTGAAGGCTAAAAATGTATTAGGTCATGCATTAAAAATTGCCGGAGAAAATGATGATAGTTTTACACAAAATAGTTTGTACGAAGACAATGGAGATAGGTGTAAAGAAAAAATCATCTCATACTTTCAATCTAAACAATATATACACGCATTAGATAAAACAGTTGCTTGCATTGAAAATGAGCATTTAGCAACAGTTTTGAAAGCCGTAGGTTGCAGAGATGATGCTAATAAAACAGCACAAGAAATTAAAGACTTTTTGTATGATTTAAAGAATTTAAGCTGCGCAGATTTTAGAAAAAAGCATTATGGTGGATGTTCATATAAAATGAGCAATTTATACAAGATCAATAATCAAATTAGTATGGTAATTGATGAAGTTATAGATTGCCATAAATGGCGTCATGGAGTAATTTCAGAGCAGGACAGTCTTTTGAGAAAGTTTCTTCCAGACTTGAAAGAAAATTTTGGTTTAAAACTTAAATTAAAAACTAACCATAATATTTTTAAAGTAAAAGTTAACAATAACCTTTCTGAATTGTATCGCAAGCACTGGAAAGAACGTTCTAGACAAAGGATGGTCTTGGGTACAGCTATGCTATTTATCGGACTTATAGTTTCAGCGAAGCTTATATATGAAATATCATTAGGCTATACTATGCTATTGCCATCACTTTGCGGTTTCATAGCATTTGGACCACTAGTACTTTTGTGTGGTGCATTATTATGTGGAATAACGACCTATTTAGTGAAAGGGACATTTTTTCTTTTTGGAATACCAATCCTGTTAGGAGAATTGTCGAAATGCGTTTTTAGAAACGATTTAGTACAGGATTTATTAGAAATGACATTATCATTTGGTAATAGCGTTTTCTTCCATGCTCCAAAAAGCATTTTACAATCATTTATATTTGAGGATGCAACAAAGTTTGACTCACTAAGTGATATGAATAAGCTTACACTGATAAGAGAGCAGGATAAGGCAAAATGCATGAATGAAGTAGCTGATAAAATTGTAGCTACTGATTTGTCCGCAGTTTTAGTACAGCCAACAACTAGTGAGCAGGAAGATTTAGTCTTGAACCAGAAGATTTCTCAGATAAATATTGAGTCAAAATCTCGATGCCTTCATCAATCTCTTTTTCAGTGATAATGAGAGGGGGTAAAATTCTCACAACGTTATCTGATGTTACTCCAACAGTGAGTAAACCACGATGACTTAACTCTTCTGCAAACTTTTGATTGTCTGCTTTCACTTTTATTCCAAGCATTAACCCTTTCCCTCTCACTTCTTCTATTATTGGAAATTTACTTGCTAAGTTTTCTAGTTTATTTTTTAAGTATTTACCTCTAATTTCAACATTTTTCAAAAAGCCGGGGCTGAGCAATTCTTCGAGCACAGCATTACCTACTGAGGTTGCAAGCGGATTGCCACCAAAAGTGGAACCATGCATACCGACCGCCATATACTTAGCAGCCCTTTCAGTTGCAAGACAAGCCCCCAGCGGAAACCCCCCGCCTATTCCCTTTGCAAGAGCACATATATCAGGTTCCACTCCTATATGTTCGTATGCGAATAATTTTCCTGTCCTACCAGCACCGCATTGTACGCAATCAAAAAATAACAATATGTCATTTTCATCACACAGCCTTCTTAGTTCTTTCATAAAGACTTCATTCATTACTTTGATACCACCTTGCCCTTGTATTGGTTCTATTAATATAACGCCTATACCACTTGAAATTGCTTTCTTTACGCTCTCAATATTGGGCTCGATGTTATCACACCAATCAATGTAGGGATTTAGTAATTCAGAAAATTTCTGTTTATCGTTTGTAGCACAAGTTAAAAAAGTTCTTCCATGAAATGCACCATGGAATGTTAAAATTCTGTGACGGGTTTTATTGCCTTTTCCGTTTTGATAGATCCTAGCAATCTTAAGCCCACATTCTACTGCCTCTGATCCAGAATTTGAGAAAAATACAGTGTCAGCGAAACTGTTGTTTATTAATTTCTCTGCAAAATTATTGGCAGCAGGTATATTATATGTATTTGATATATGCCATAATTTTTCTCCTTGCAATTTTAGAGCACTAATTAATCGCGAATTAGTGTGACCTAAGCTACTAACGGCTATTCCGGAGTGAAAATCTACGTAGCGCTCACCATCAACGTCATATAGGTAGATACCTTTGCCATGAGAAAAATTTATATTAACAGGAGAATAAACTGGCAAAATAGGAGAAATTGTCATAAAATATTATATGCTAAATTTTATTATTAATAACATAAAAACCGTTGTTTCACAATAAGAAGGATATGTATAAGCTAGGTAAATTGATGTTTTCTGCGTTGAAGAAAAACAAATACACAAAAGTTATTGTATTACTCTCATCGATCTTTATGATTTTATTCAGTGTGATATATTGTAATCATTTACTAAGGAGTAATTTCCTTTCTTCTTACCGTGATTCAAGTGTAAACTTAAAAAGCGTACTGGAAAATGGCATAATAAAAAAATACCATTATTTACTAATAGAAAAGCATCACATTAAATACAAAAATTTTGACTACATAAACCAACTAGTAAAACTACGTGCTGAATTATTACAATCAGTGAGCAAAGTAAAGGATTTCAGCTTAATACTGTATGATCAAAACGGCAGAATAATATTCAGTAATTTTAACACTCAAGATTATGATTATGAACAGTTACTTACAAACGATGAAATTGATAAACTATTAAGTAACCAAGAAATATTTTATACTACAGGAAATACATCAACTTCTATTTTCCCTATATTCCATGAAAATAGCGTTAAACCGTCGTTTTTTTTGAAGATTCTTCGAAACTACAATAATTCTTATGTTATAGCATATGGCCTGTTTTTAACATTTTTGGGCCTATTATTAATAATCTTAATATTAATAATGTTCTATTTGCACTTTTCTAATACCCAAATGCTAGCCAAGCAACATAAAACTAACATTGAATTACAGCAGATAAAAGAGACATTAGAGCAAGAAAATGCAAACAAGCTAAAGTTTTTTGCAAGCGTTACACATGAATTACGCACACCTCTTAATGCTATTATTGGATTTGCGGAGTTGATCAAAAATAAAACTTTAGGTTCAATGGATAATTCTCAATATAAGGAGTATGCAGACGATATATATAATGCAGGAACACACCTACTTACCTTAATTAATGATGTGCTCGATTTTTCTAAAGCTGAATCAAGTAGTTTAACAGAAGAAAAAGTGAAGTTTAACCTGAACAAAATAATGGATTCATGCATAAATATGCTATTACCTAAATTAAGAGAAACTGAGATTAATTTAAAAAAAGAGATACCTAATAAGCAATTATTAGTTATTGCAGATCCTAAGAGAATGAAACAAGTTATAATAAATTTATTATCAAACTCAATCAAATTTACCCCAAAGGGTGGTTTAATAAGAATGGTGGTAAAAGAAAATATAGAAAAAAACTTATTAACTATTGAGTTTCATGACAATGGAATAGGGATAATGCAGCAGGATATATATAAAGTTATGTCTGTTTTTGGCCAAGCAGATTCAGGATATAGAAATGAAGGTACGGGCATCGGATTGCCGCTAAGCAAGAAATTAGTAGAGTTAATGGGTGGAACTTTTGACATTAAAAGTGAAGCAAAACTTGGTACTACGATAACATTGAACTTCTTTTATGAAGAACAAACATGTGAAGATTCGATTGGTTTTTAATAGGATCTATTGATATGGTCTTGAAAACCACACTTTATCAAAAGCGGCAAGCCGAGAAGGCAGTTATCAATAAGCCCCCTGTCAAGAATCTTATCTGTGTTAGCTATATATAAAATTTGATACTCTGACTACAATATACTACTATAGATAGAAGTGTTATTAATGGAGCAAGGTATGGAGTTAGTAGTAGGAAATAATGCACCTGATTTTAGCTTACCAACAGATTCTGGTGAAAATTTATCACTGAGTGAATTTTTTGATAAAAAAAATGTAGTTCTTTATTTTTATCCTAAAGACGATACTCCGGGTTGTACGATGGAAGCAAAAGGCTTTAGAGATAAAATAGATGATTTTTCTTTCCTTGACACAGTGATAATTGGTGTATCAAAAGATAGTGTTAAGTGTCACACTAACTTCAAAGCAAAATATTCTCTGCCGTTTTCTTTAGTTTCTGATGAGAATGCTGAAATGTTGGGAAAATATGGTGTTTGGGTAGAGAAAAGTATGTTTGGCAAAAAGTATATGGGAATAGAACGCACTACTTTTTTAATAGATAAAAAAGGTAAAATAGTGAAGATCTGGAAAAATGTAAAAGTTAGTGGACATGTTGATGAGGTTCTGGAAGAAGTAAAGAGAATATAAACTAAAGAATAGGTTAATGGCTACCCATTGCTACATAAAAAAGCTGAAATTACATAATTTTCGTAGCCACTCAAACTTTGAACTGGATTCAGGTGATAGCTCAGTTGTAATAACTGGCAAAAACGGTATTGGTAAAACTAATATACTTGAAGCAATCTCGTTGCTTGCTAAAAGCAATGGAATGAAAAAAGCAAAAGCCAGTGAGATACAAAATAGATTCAGTAATGAAGATTGGGTAGTGCACTATGATTTTTTTAATGGAATGGATTTTAATTCAATTGGTATCGCAAAGAGTTTTGATAAGAAACTAATACAAATTGATGGAAAAACGCAATCGAGTTATTCATCTTTGTATAAGATATCCAATGTAATATGGCTGATTCCACAAATGGACTATGTTCTTCTTAATTCTCCAAGTGACAGATTAAAATTTTTAGACCGTATAGTCTCACTGTTTGAGGAAAATTACACTTGCTGCTACATGAAACACAGAAAAGCTAAACGTGAGCGAAGTAAACTATTGAGAGAGAACACCTTGGACGAAAATTGGCTCTCTAGTCTTGAAAACATAATGGCCGTTAATGCAGTTAGTATTTTACGTATGCGATCGTCTGTTTTAAAGACACTACAAGACACAATTGATAACCATTCCAGTGAGTTTTTTCCGAAGGCAAGTTTGAAATTCAGCAGCCAGCTAACTTTGGACGATACTGCAGAATATTTTCAGAATCGTCTAAAGGAAAACAGAGAAAAAGATTCATTGACTGGTAGAGTAACCTTTGGTGTGCATAACGATAATTTTCGGGTTTTTTGTCAAAAAAGAAACGTACCAATAAATCTGTGCTCCACTGGAGAACAAAAGTTATTACTGCTTTCTATTATTTTATCCAGTGTAAAAGCAAGGTGTATTCATTACAATAAGGCACCACTTCTTCTACTTGATGATATAATGTCTCATCTGGATAAACATTACAGAAAGGCGTTAATGGAGGAAGTGTTAAGTATTCAATGTCAAACTTGGATAACTGATGTAAATCAAGATAATTTTAATAACTATCTTTATTCTTTCAAGTTTTTTGAATTATCAAATGAATAGTTACAATGGACCTCTTTCAAAGCTCATACAAACAACTTCCACTAAACCCTTTTCAAAACTTCCTATCTATTGTCTCTCACACTACTTGGTGTATGGTCCCAAAGTATGATGGCATGGATTAAGTATAAACAATTCAGGAAGATTTGTCTGTGCAGTCCCACTATATAATGATATAATATTATATGAGAAATTACCATCGAAGGAGGAATTATGGTTACATGGGTGCGCCAGAACAACAGAGGCAGTTCGTAGAGCAATACAAGATAGTAA
>CACPSE010000033.1:0-16100 GCA_902636535.1 uncultured Wolbachia sp.
ATAAAAAAACGCCAACTTAAAAAATGGATAGTGAATAACTAGCTACCCTAGGGTTTCTTTTGCCTTTTTTTCTGTTTAGTAAATTTCTTAAACATTTATAGCTAAGGTTAGTTGCATTTAAAAGCAGCTGAGTCGCGGTTATTAAGCGTTTAGAATAAAAAAACGCCATACTTGAAAGTATAATGTAAGTAATTAGCCAACTACGGGGCTTCTTTTGCCTTTTTTTTCATTTGGTAAATTTCTTAAATATTTATGGCTAAACGACAATCGTCATCCCGCTACTTGTTAGCGGCCGAGATACCGCGAATGAATCGCGGTATGACGGTTCGCGGTGGCATGACGATAAAGTTTATACCTCGTCATCCCGCTGCTTGTTAGCGGGATCTCTTGTTAGCGGCTGAGATACCGCGAATGAATCGCGGTATGACGGTTCGCGGTGGTATGACGGTTCGTGGCAGCATGAAGATAATCCCGCTACTTGTTAGCGGCTGAGATACTGCGGCGGTATGACGTAGATTGCTGTCATTCCGCTACTAGTTAGCGCCGCAGCGGTATGGTGTAGGAAAATTAGCTATATAGCTAACTTGTACCACACGTTAAAGCTTTTAAACAGGTCTTAGTTTACTTACTCCTTTATTTTCTTTATTATCAGATATTGCTTTAAATAATATGGAGGAACAAATTGTCAGCAATTGCCATTATTGATTTTGGTTCACAGTTTACACAGCTTATCGGAAGACAAGCAAGAGAAATGGGCGTTTATTGTGAAATATTTCCAAGCAACGTCAGTTTTGAAACAATATCAAAATTCAA
This sequence comes from uncultured Wolbachia sp., assembly GCA_902636535.1. Lineage (GTDB taxonomy): Bacteria > Pseudomonadota > Alphaproteobacteria > Rickettsiales > Anaplasmataceae > Wolbachia. Next base: position 814 of record CACPSE010000033.1, read on the forward strand.
TGGGTTTATTCTCTCTGGAGGACCACAATCTGTAAATGATGATTGTTCTAAAGCAAATGGAGTAGCGCATGAAATTATAAAACTCAATGAGGCAACAAACGTTCCTATACTTGGAATATGCTATGGACAGCAACTCATTTGTCATTATTTTGGAGCAAAAGTAAAAGAGAGTTTCAAACAGGAGTTTGGCAGAACTAAAATCAAGATACTAAAAGAATCCCCTATTATAAAGGATACTTGGGATGTTAATTCTGAAGTGGATGTATTAATGAACCATGCGGACAGTGTTGATACTATACCACAGGGATTTACTGTTATTGCATCAGGTGTGATAAATCAAACGATTGCAATAATTGTCAACGAACAGCGGAAGATTTACTGTACTCAATTCCATCCCGAAGTGAGGCCCACAACAAATGGCAGTAAATTGCTCTCTAACTTCTTGGATATTGCAAATTGTGAAAGAGACTGGACAATGAAGTCGTTTATTGAAAAACAGAAGGAAGAAATCAAAAATGTAGTAGGAGAGAAAAAAGTAATCGCTGCAGTAAGTGGTGGTGTCGATTCAAGCGTTGCAGCAGCTCTCACACATAAAGCTATAGGAAAACAATTGAACTGTATTTTTATCGATACTGGGTTGTTACGCAAGAACCAGACCATTACTATGTTAAAAGAGATTCCGATAAACTACGTTGATAAATCAAATTTATTTTTGAGTAGGTTGAAGGGAATAACTGATCCAGAAGAAAAGCGAAAAATTATCGGTAACACTTTTATTGAAGTGTTTGAAGAAGAAGCAAAAAAAATAGGTGATGTGGATTTTTTGATGCAAGGTACCATCTACTCTGATGTAGTTGAGTCAGGGCATGCCTCAGATAACACGAGTACAATTAAGTCTCATCATAATGTTGGTGGGTTGCCAGAAAAGATGAATCTGAAGTTAGTGGAGCCTTTACGTTACCTCTTTAAAGATGAGGTAAGGCTACTTGGAAAAGAAATTGGGCTTTCAGACGAGATAATATTTCAACATCCATTTCCTGGACCCGGACTTGCAGTGAGGATTATAAGTGAAGTCGATAAAGAAAAGGTGCAAATATTGCAAGAAGTAGATGAAATATATATTAATACGATGAAAAATTACGATCTATATGATAAGATATGGCAAGCTTTTGCTGTATTATTACCAATAAAAACTGTAGGCGTTATGGGAGATGGTCGTACGTATGGATATGTTTGTGCTTTAAGGGCTGTAACATCATCTGATGGTATGACAGCCGATGCATTTCCATTTGAAGATAAGGATCAACACTTGCTAGTATTTTGGGATTTTTTACGCAATGTCGGCAGTATAATTGTTAATAATGTTCCCGGAGTAAATAGAGTTGTTTATGATATCACTTCTAAACCACCCGCAACTATTGAGTGGGAGTAATCATGAGATGTCATGCAAACTGATTCCTTTATGACGGTGTCATCCGAGTAGCTTGACTACTTGGATCCAGAAAAGTTTGCTTGTAAACTAGCATAGAAAGTGGTTACAACGTTTTCGATGAGATTATATGGAAAACTAGATTCCAGACTGGAGTGACAAGAAAGGAGCTACCCAGACGACACCTTGACGATTTTTCCAAATCGTCGGTAAACCTAAGTCACTTTAGCTATAGATCTGGGATGCCTTATAGCTTAAGATATTAGAATTGTATAGACTAAGGTGCGCTCAAAGTCAATTAAAAAGCCTCTATTATGAAATTGACATTGATTACGAATCATACTATAATGGAAGTAATTTATTAAAGAGGGTATTTATGTTTAATCAAAAAAAGTTTAAATCATATACGGCAATAACCATAGGGTCTGTAGGGCTTATAGCTAGTACCATAGCTCTTACTATTTATCATTCTAGTTTATCACCTCTTATTGTAGGGGGGATGATTGGCTCTATAATCCCACTAATTGGGTGTACACTTATCGGCGCTTTATCGCTTATGGATAGAAGCTCTCTCAATAAAATATATGGTAATATGTATGATCAAGAAAGGATAAATGAAAAAGCTAAATTGTTTGATAGCTTGAGTAAGTGTGTTGTACCTTCGATAGCAAGTGCTGTTGTTTGTTTTGGAGTTGGAGCGGGTTTAGTTGCTCTTGGTGTCACATCCCCTCTAGCCATAACTGCTTTAACTCTAATAGCAAACGCAGTTGTTATACAACTTTTGAGTAAAATAACTGAACGCTTTTCTTCTCCACCAACACCAACAGGTAGCTCGGTTGACAGCGATGTGAAAGTTGATAATACTTCTCCTAACCCTAGTTATGTTTTTCCTAACTAATTCTTTCCATCCAAGCATTCACTTGCCTTAATGTTTCAACAGAAGGCAAGTCTTCTGTGCTGAGCGGTAGGCGGACAGTTTGATGTTCTATAAGACCAATATCATGCAAAAGTGCTTTAGTAGGTATTGGGTTGCTGGCAATAAATAGAGCTTTGCAAGCTTGTTGCCAGATATCTGTTGAACTTTTCATGTCATTTCCTGTCATTTGAACAGGTTTCCTTCTGGATTCCAGCGTCACGCGCTGGAATGACAATGAAGAGAGTTCGTCGTTCAGACATTTCTTAACATACTCATGCGCTACAAGCGGCCAAACATTGGCAGCAACGGAAACCAGACCAGCTACGCCATAAGCGGCCATACCTGATATCATATTATCATCTCCGCAAAAGACCTCAATATTTGGTGCAACTTTCTTATACTGAGTTAAAGTATCAACAGTGCCACTTGAATCTTTGATAGCCCAAAATTTTTCGTGACTGGATAAGTTGCGTACAGTTTCAGCGTGAAGACTCACTCCTGCTCTCGATGGAATATTATAAAGCATAGCCGGCACATGTGCTCTTTCAAGTAGCTTTTCAAACCATAAGGTCTGCCCCATAATTCCGGGCTTTGCATAAATGGGAGTTGTCATTAGATAGCCATGAATAGGCATCTCCTTGCAAAAATCAAGCCATTCAAGGGTCTGATATAGATTCACTCCTGGTACGCCAATTATAATTTTTGTATTTAATTTTAGCTCACATACAAATTCAACTAACTCGCATTTTTCAGAATCAGTAAGCGATAGGCCTTCACCTGTGCTACCCAGTAACACTATACCATTTTCAGCTTTAACTTGCATTGTCAGTAAACGCTGCAAACTGCTATAATCTATGCTATCTCCATTGCAATTAAAAGGAGTAACACAAGCAGTCCATAAAAATGTAGATTTCAACTGAAGTTATTAAAATGGTATTTCATCGTCGATTAGTTCATCTTTTATATCGTTGTCAAAACTTTCGTGCTTATTTTTTTGTTCTGTGTCATTTTGTTTGTATTCGCTTGGCTTGTAATCAGGATTTGGCGCACTATTTCGTGAATCCAAGAGAGTAAGAGCGCTATTAAAATTATATAGAACCACCTCCGTTGTGTATCTTTCACTACCGTTTTGGTCAGTCCATTTTCTAGTTCTCAAAGAACCTTCAACATAAACTTTACTGCCTTTACGTGCAAAATCTTTGACGATTTTTACTAATCCTTCACTAAAAATTACGATATTATGCCATTCTGTCTTTTCAGAGCGCGTACCAGAAAATTTATCAGTCCAACTTTCAGACGTGGCTATTGAAAAACTTGCCATTTCTTTTCCATTTTGTGTAGTCCTAATCTCAGGATCTTTTCCTAAATTACCAACTAGTATGACTTTGTTTATAGTACCACCAGACATAATTATATTCTAAATAAATCTCTTTATTATCTTATGTGAAAGTATTATTGTCAAATTTAATTAAAAGAGCGCTTGGAGGGATTCGAACCCACGGCCTTTGCCTCCGGAGGGCAACGCTCTATCCAACTGAGCTACAAGCGCATATATATTTAATTTATTTAATAGATAAACTGTCCAAGTCAAATTTTTGTTTTGGATAAAGCGTAAACATAATACTCCCATGTCCAAAATATACATTTTGAGAATCATTCGCATGCTTTTTTATTGCTTTTTGATCTACGGTCCATACAAAAGTTACATAATTTTCAGTGACTGAGTGCACTTTTAAATCCTTAGTATTTATAAACAGTTTTCCATTTACCCATATTTTCCATGTATCGGGAGAAAGATATAAAAGTGAGTCTAAACTCACTACCTTACAGTTGAAATTCTCCTCTTTTACAGCTCTTGAAGATCGTAAATTGAACTTTTCCATTTCATTGACCATTCTATTAACTGGCTCTTCATCAAAAAAAATGCTTTTTACGTTACTATATTGTGACAAAACGTCAAAGTCACTTTCCGCTGCTTCTCTTATTATGTTGTCCCGATCTGTATAGCTTAGTCTTTGATTGTTAATAAAGAAACACTCTTTTGCACGCAAGTTTGCTATATCAATAAAATCATCGATTTCTTGATTGCCAACTTTAAGAATACTTTCAAAATATCTTTTTTCTATCATCATTCCGTACTGAGAATGATGACAAACCATTTCATCATTTCCTTGTTTTTCTATATATACGCATAAATTTTCACTATTTAATCCTAATATTTTATGCTCAATAAGATCTTCATTGCTAATATGTTGTTGGCAAGAATACTTTTTACAAATTCCTATGCTTTCTATGATATCTTCACAACTGCAATATGCATTAACATCGGAAATGAGTAGCATAAAAATAAAAAACAGCTTTATATTCATTATCTTATCTACTTAATATAGTATACCAATCAAAGACTATATTAGCTCTCACTATTTCTATCATATTACCACTCAAAATCTGGTTCATAGCTGCAGCATCAATATTTCTCTGCTTGTTTAAAATAAGAGATTTGATCATAACATAACCGGGCAGATTTGGAATAGACTGTAGAAATAAAAAAATATGCTTATCGCTGATTGAACTTAAATTTAGGACCACTTCACTTTTTATTACTTTTGTGCGTTCACTTTTGTTGTGGAGCTCAACTTCTTCGGGTATAGAAATTGATATTTCAGGTTCTAATATATAGTACTTTTTATATAACCTGCTAAGCTCGAAATTTAAATTTGCAATGTATCTGCTACTGTGTAAATTTGAAGAAGAAATTTTTTTCCATAAATCTAGGTTTTTATTTAGAACAACTTCCTTTTTTTGAATTCCAGTAATCTGTAAATTAATAGAACGTATTTTATCAATCGCAATTTGGTTTTTATTATAAACCTTTTCATTATAGATAACAACATATGTTAATAACCCTATTAATCCAACAGATAATAACAAATACGATATAAACTGAATTGTAGCTTTTCTTTTTAATTGAGAGATAGTCATTAATCTACATTGCCTCTCCTATTTCAACATCAATAGATAGATTTTGCCCTTTAGCAGCAGGTAAGTTAGAAATATTAATGTCATAGGTACGAAAATTATCGTTTAAATTTTTTCGTAGTTTCTCGTATTGATAGGAAATATTTTTACCGGATCGAAAATTAAACCTTAAAGTTGTGGTAATATAACTTTTTGCCTCATTATAATTCCATTCAAATGATCGAAGCTCTATACCTGGTACTTTTAACTTTTCTACATACTTAACTTGTGTAAGAGGAGAGTATTCTATTTTTGATAAAATATTATTGATATTAATAAAATCATAAATTTCATCTATTTTTTTTACATTATAGCTTTGGCTAAGTTTTGTTAATTGGTTATTTAAGGTGCTCTGCTTTGCGGATAAATTATCAGCGACACTGAAGTTTGAATACAAATTTAGCAAATAAAGGGCGTTAATTACAGCTAAGACCAAAGCGAAGTATAGAAAAATTTGAGGAGAGTTTAAATAAAGATAATTGAATAGATAAAATTCTTTAGTTTCCTTTGTATTAAAAATAGCTGCTAATTTATTCTTAAAGCTGTGAAACAAAATTATGGTATCGCAAAAGTTATCTTTTTCACTTATAGCTAGTTCTGCTCCTAATAGTTTGCCTAACTCATATGGAGTTAATATGTTCACACTGTTCTCTGAAAAATTTATGACTGATAAACTAGCTTTAATATCTTCTGACACTATGATGCAAAGGTCGATAGGGTTATTTTTTTCAAACCCAAACTTAGTTAAAGATCGAATAGTATTTTGCACTTCCTGATATATTCCACCCGCAATAATTCCTGGTAAATTATCATTAGTAAATGGTATCAAACGCGTAAGTACCATTTTATTCTCTTTAAGAACCACTTGTCTATAGCCTCCCGTTTTAGTTGCAGCAACTATAATTTTCCAATTATTAGGATCTTTATGTAGAATCTTTTTTGTTATATTACTTATTTCTATAGGAAACATTAATATTCCCTTAAAGTTAGAGCCTATCTCAATGAACACATTCAACCAATATTCTACTAAATGCTTTGCTTTTGATGAAACAAGGAGATAGCACCAGTTTTGATTAAATTCGGTTGGCTTCTCAACCAAAAAAATTGAGCTTATATCGTTATTGTGAGCAAAATGCTCCATCTTTGTTTTTGCTGATAGATAGGCTCTAATCTTATTTACCCTTGGAATAGACTGTAGCAAGTAATTTTGATCTGCATGATTAAGCACCAGGTATAAAGGTGCTTTTTTATCTGATGAAAGACATGAAATTAAGTCGGAAACTGCTTTATCGTTTTTGCCCTTAACAAAATACCTTTTATTTAAAGTGTTATTTTTAAAATATAGTAACATTATGCCTTCTTCTCCAATAGAAAGCATAAACTTACTTTTGGATTTTGAACTAAACATATTAACAAAGCGTATACTTATCTAGAATTAAAAAGGTAATTTATTGAAATTCATTAAACGTTAGAGGGAAATATTGTTATAAATCTTCGTAGCAACATTATTTATATCATAATTTTTTTTATAAAGTTACTACTAATATTAAGCTATTCAATTAATAGATTAAGAAAATTCGTTGATTAGAAATATATACTATAGCTAACCCAAGAAAGGTAGGGAAACCTTTCTTGGGTTAGCTATAGTAATACTGAAACAGTTGTTATTTCAGATACAGAATTTAGTGTAAATAAGCTAACCATTTGCTGAAGAGCGCTCATCTTCTGTGGTATTTGATGATGGAGCAACTAATTTACTCAAAATCTCATCTTTTGGTCCCATAGCGTAAATGACACCATCTGACATGAGGATCACCTTATCAACTACGGACAATAACGGTAGCTTGTGAGTGATGATAACAGTAGTAGTATTTTGCTTTCTTGCAATGCCAACTGCATTAATTAAGCATGCCTCTCCATTGCTATCTAAGTTAGCGTTTGGTTCATCAAGTACTAAAAGTTTTGTGTGACCATAGAAAGCTCTGGCAAGTCCAAGAAGCTGTTTTTGGCCGCCAGAGAGCGTTACTCCTCCAGGACCTCCTATTGTTGTATCATATCCATTTGGTAAGCTTAGTATTAGTTCATGTATTCCTGCAATTTTTGCTGCTTTGATTATTTCTTCAGGATTTGGGTCTGGTCTCATGCGAGCAATATTAGCTTTGACACTAGTGTTAAATAACTCAATATCTTGAGGTAAGTAGCCAACGTAATTACCAAAATTATCTCGATTCCAAGTGTATACATCAGCACCATCTAGTCTGACTACACCAGATATTGGCTTCCATACACCAACAGTTAGTTTTGCAATGGTTGATTTACCAGAAGCACTGGCCCCTATAACACCAACTACGTCCCCTGGTTCTATTACAAATGATATTCCTTTTACTGTCGGCTTATTGCTTCCATAAGGAGTAAAAAATACTCTATCAAATTCCAATTTTCCTTCAGGTTCTGGTAGAGCCATCGTTTGCTCTCTTTTTGGCGATGTTAATATAAGCCTTTGTAGCCTTCCGTATGACATTTTAGCCTGGTTTAAAAACTTCCAAGTATGAACCGCAGCATCAAATGGAGCTAATACTCTGCCCATTAAAATTGAAGCAGCGATGATGCTACCAGCAGTTTTATGAGCTGTGATTGCAAGTAATGCACCTGTTCCAATTACTGATATTTGCAGAGTTGAGCGCAAAAATTTAGTTATCCCGGTGATCACATTAGAGCGATTTTGTGCTTTAATTTGCATTGCTCGGTTCTGATCATTTCGTTTACACCAATCAGAGACTATGAATTCTGACATGCCCATAGCTTCAACCACTTCTGCATTTCTTGTTGCAACATCTATAGCATTGATATTCCGTATAGTTTCTTCGTTGGTTTCTTGTAATATTCGTTTAGTGGCAAGTTCATTCCATATTGCCATAGAGACTAATATAATGATTCCAGCAATAGCTATAAACCCCGTGGAGGTATGTATCATGAAAATCACAACAAGGTAAATTAACGACCATGGAGTATCAAACAGTGAGAATATACCATTTCCTGTAATGAAATTTTTTATTACTCCAAGATCCCGTATTGCTTCACCACTTGAAGTTGAGCTCTGCACTGACGTTAGCCTGATTGACCTTACTATCAGATCTGGTGTTGCAGTTTTATCGATCCAATCACCTATTTTTGCCATGGCTAAATACCGACAAGTTTCAAGCATTGCAGAACATGCAAATGCAGATAAGGTGATAATTGTTAGCATAGTTAGTGTTGATACACTTTCGCTCGATATCACCCGATCAAGCACTTGAGAGGTATAAAGTGGTAGGAATAACATTAATAAATTGATTCCCGCACTAAACCAAAAGATAAACCAAAATGCACTTTTGCATTTTTCTAGGCAAATATATAGAGTACTTTGCTTCAATTCTTTTTTTATTGATGGTGTCATTTCCACAATCTTCCTCTTAATTTGATTACATGCACCATATACAATTTTTATTACAAAAATATTAATAACGGCAGTTAGCTTACTTTAAGTGAGTAAAATATTAATATATGTGAATAGGAAATATAAACAATGGTAAAAAGAAGTATAGTTAACATTTCCTTCATTACCTATAGCTAAAGCAATTTAGCTATACCGATGGTTTGGTAAACTGTAAACTCATATCTCTGGATTTCGCTAATAAGTGGCGAATCGTTGGTAAAACTAAGTCACTTTAGCTATAGAATGACAAAAAAGGTTTGCATTAGCCAAATTTTTAGTTGAAGTAGCATAAGAGGTTAAAGGAAAAGCTTTGTGTTAATGGATTCATTTCAGGTATAGTATAGATAATACCACAATACTTATAAAATGGATCATGTTGTTAATGCGTATAATAGACTTGACACTCCTATAGTCAGGGGAGAAGGGGCATATCTTTTTGATAAAGATGGTAAAAAATATTTAGATTTTGCTGCAGGTATTTCTACAACTTCTTTAGGGCATTGTCATCCATACATTACAGATAAGCTGAAAGAGCAATTGAGCTCACTATGGCACTGCTCTAACATTTTCACTATTCCCGAGCAAGAAAGGCTTGCCGAGCGTTTAACAACCCTTACTTTTGCAGATAAAGTTTTTTTCTGCTCAAGTGGGCTTGAAGCAACAGAAGCTGCAATTAAGTTTATTCGTCGTTACTTTTATTCAAAAGGGCAAGCAAAACGTAATCGTATTATTACAATTGAAGGAGGCTTTCATGGCCGCAGTATTGCTGCAATTTCTGCTGGAGGCAATGAAAAATCACGCGAAGGTTTTGCTCCGCTCCTTTCTGGTTTTGATAAAGTGCCAAGAAATGACACTAAAGCATTAGAAGAAAAAATCAATAATGAAATAGCTGCTGTGTTTCTAGAGCCCATACAAAGCGAAGGTGGAGTATATCCACTAGACGTAAAATATCTTCAAAAAGTAAGGGAAATAACAAAAGCTCAAGGGATAATTTTGTGTTTTGATGAAGTGCAATGCGGATATGGACGCATCGGTTCTTTATTTCATTATCAAAATGTCGGCATTGAACCTGATATGCTAACCTGTGCAAAAGCTATGGGTAACGGTTTTCCTCTAGCTGCATGTTTAGTAAAAGATTACATAGCAGAAGCAATTACTCCAGGAACTCATGGATCAACCTATGGTGGTAATCCACTTGCTATGACTGTTGGTAATGCAGTACTCGATATAATGCTAAAAGAAGGCTTTTTTGGTCACGTTAAAAGTGTAAGTAAACGCTTGAAAGAAAAGTTGTTGTCTTTAGCTAAAGAATTTCCGGAGATGATTTCAGAAGTTCGTGGAGAAGGGTTACTAATGGGAATAGAACTAGCAACTCCTGTAGCTGATAAAATTATCAGTCGATCTCTTGATAAAGGTTTAATAATAACTAGGGTTTTAAACAACAAAGTAGTAAGGATAACCCCACCACTTATCATTGAGGATGAGCATGTGAACGCAGCATGTAATATACTTTATGATTTGTTTTTTAAGATTAAAGATATATAAAATTTGGCAATATAAAACTTCAAGCTTGCAAATGCCTTTCATAACATGTAAAGTTAACTTTGTTTTTTATCACAATAACATCGTACTTTAATGGATTGGTTATTGGTCTTAGTATCATCAGCAATTTTTGTTTTGTTAATTTTATCGTTTTTGTTCTCAGGGGCAGAAATAGGCTTAACCTCAATTAGCCGTTCTCGAGTTAATAAGCTAAAGCTAGACGGTAACAAAAGAGCCAGGATAATAGATCGCTTATTAAATAGGAAAGAATTAACAATAGGAACGGTATTGCTCGGCAATACAATTATTAATATTACTTGCTCTGCTTTATTTACAGCAATATTTATCAATATTTTTGGAAATGAGGGCATTCTCCTATCAACAATTATAATGACATTTTGTATTTTATTGTTCTGCGAAGTTCTACCAAAAACTTATGCTATTCAAAATCCTGAAAAATTTGCATCATTTTCTGCTTATTTTGTATTGTTTTTTGTAAAGATTTTTTCTCCATTGACGCTAGGTATTCAATTTATTGTCAATCTCATCCTGAAACTATGTGGGCTGCATAAAGATAAGGAAGTGATATCTGCAGCGGATGCAATGCGTAATATGATTACTCTTCATCGCAGTGAAGGAACTATGTTACAACAAGATCTGGATATGCTGAGCAGCGTACTTGATTTGGCTGAGACAGAAATATCACAAATTATGACCCATAGGAGAAATTTGTTTTCTCTTGATATAAATCGAAATAAAGAAGAGTTGATAAGGGAAATTTTAACCAGCAGTCGCAGTAGAATTCCTTTATGGCAAAAAGAACCAGAAGATATTATCGGTGTAATTCACGTGAAAGATCTAATAAATGCCTTGCGTGAGAAGGATAATAAAACAGAAGAAGTTGACATTGCCCAAGTTATGTCGAAACCTTGGTTCATACCAGAAAGTACGCTGCTTAGCGTACAACTTCACAACTTCCGTAAGAACAGGAAACACCTTGCACTTGTTATCGATGAATATGGAGCATTGCAGGGGATCGTAACCCTTGAGGATATATTAGAAGAAATAGTCGGAGAAATTTCCGATGAACATGATTTGATCATGGAGAATTTTATAAAGAAAATATCTGACAATATGTATCACATAGAAGGAAAATCTACTATTAGGGACATTAACAGGCAGTTATACTGGAATCTCCCTGATGAAGAAGCTACAACTCTAGCAGGAATGATTGTGAATGAAATAGAGCGCATTCCTGACGAAGGCGAGGAGTTTTCCATGTATGGTTTTCGCTTTAAGATTTTAAAAAAAGATAAAAATATTATTACTGTTGTTGAAGTGCAAGTAAAAACTGGTAATACTAGTAGCAGCAATTAATTAGTGGAGTTTCATGGAAGATACAGTAAAAATAACGGCTGAAGAGTTGAAGGGTTACATAGAGAGAATCGAAAAACTTGAACAAGAAAAGAGGGATGTGCAAGATCACATTCGTGATGTATATGCAAAAGCTGCAGATGAAGGTTGGGATACAAAAGTGATGAAACAAATTATTAGGCTGAGGAAGATGGATGATGATGACAGAGAAGAACAGGAAATATTGCTTGATACCTATAAACGTGCATTAGGAATGAGTTGAGAAGAAGAGTTAAGTGAATAGCAGAATTGTAATTGGAATAAGTGGAGCATCTGGTTCTATTTACGGTGTACGTATTTTAGAGGCGTTAAGAAATATTAATAGATCTCTTGTACAATCCATCGGTCATCCAAGTAGCTTGACTACTCCCATCCAGAAAAAGTGTATAGATTCCAATGTCAGCTACTCAAATGACACCAAACCTGGTTATGAAACTCATTTAGTAATAAGCCGTGCTGGGAAAATAACTTTAGCTCACGAGATTAAAGAAAAACTTGAAGATATTACATCACTTGCAGATTTTTACTATTCTGAAGAAAAAATAGGAGAAAAAATAGCAAGCGGCTCATTTAAAACCTTAGGGATGATTGTAGCACCATGCTCTATGAAGACAATGTCTGAAATCGCATCAGGAGTTACTTCCAATCTATTGACAAGAGCTGCAGATGTAACGCTAAAAGAAAGAAGAAAGTTAGTTCTTATGGTGCGAGAGTCACCACTACATCTTGGGCATTTACAAAATATGTTAAAATTAACGGAGATGGGAGCAATTATTGCTCCACCAGTGCCTGCTTTTTATATTAAACCGAAATCGTTGGATGATATTATTAATCATTCTGTTGGCAAAGTATTGGATTTATTTGATATCAAATTACCTGACTTTAAGGAGTGGCAAGGAAGTGACAATTATTATTGATGGTAAAAAAATAGCAAACGACCTGTGTGAGAGGCTATCACAAAAGATTCATGTTCTAAAGAGGGAGCATAATATTTTTCCTTGCCTGAAAGTAATTCTCGTTGGTAGCAATCCAGCAAGTCAGGTCTACGTTCGTAATAAACAAAGAAAAGCAGAATCAATAGGCATAAGTTCTGAAACTATTGTTTTGCCTGATAATATTTCAGAAGATGAGTTAATTGGAAAAATTAATGAATTCAATGAAGATCAATCTGTACATGGAATTTTAGTGCAGTTGCCTTTACCAAATCACATTAGTGCAAGCAGAGTAATTAATGCAGTGAGTATTGAAAAAGATGTAGATGGCTTCCATGATGAGAACGTTGGCAAATTAGTTAAAGGTGAAAAAAATTGCCTTATACCTTGCACTCCTAAAGGTTCTTTGCATTTAATTCAATCAATTGAAGAGAACCTTTCTGGTAAAAATGCAGTTGTGATTGGCAGGTCAAATATCGTAGGTAAACCAATGTTTCATCTATTGTTGCAAGAAAACTGCACTGTTACCATCTTGCACTCACAGAGTAAGGATTTAGCTGAATATTGCTCTAAAGCGGATATAGTAGTTGCAGCAGTCGGAAAGCCAAATTTTGTTCAAGCAGACTGGATAAAGAAAGGTGCAATAGTGATCGATGTTGGCATAAATAGTGTTAATGTAGGAGAACTTGTAGGTGATGTTGACTTTGAAGGAATAAAAGGAAAAGCCAAAGCTATTACCCCAGTACCCGGAGGCGTTGGCCCAATGACAATTGCATTTCTAATGATGAACACTGTTATTGCTGCTTGCTTGCAGAAGGGGGTTGATGCTTCTAATTTCATTAGTTGAGATATAATGAAGCAACATGTATGTTTCTTAAATCAGCTACTTGCATGACACCCTCTTGGATGGAAACCAGTGTCTGGGTACTGGAATGACAAGATGCCGTCATAAAACCCACAGGAATAATTACAGGGATAGCTGTTGCATCAATGTTTGTAGGAAATCTATTTGAGTATATTAGTCCAGATAAGTGTGTGATTGAGCCGCGAGTTACTTCAGCAGCTTGGGAACATCAACTTGATCATTAGAAATTTTCATCCTTGGTGAGATCAAGGTAATTGTTTGCTGTTTGCAAAAATATTTGCATAATTTAAGTAGCATTACTTAATAAAATTAACTATGGAGCTTAATAAGATTGCAGCATCGATTTTACTTTCTGGGCTAATCATTATGATAGTTAGTAATGTAGTTGATATGCTGTATAGTCCAGAAGAATATGAAATCGAACACCAAACGATAGTAGCTGCTGAGCCTCAGCAAAAAATCGAGCAAGTGGCGCTGGATATTGGAGCGCTCATGCAGAATGCTAGCTTTGAGAAAGGTAAATCAGCAGCGAAAAAATGTATAGCTTGCCATAGTTTTGAGAAAGGTGGAATGAATAAAGTAGGACCAAACTTATGGGACGTAGTTGGAAACAAAAAGGCTCATCTTGGCAACTCATTCAATTACTCAAAAGCAGTGCTTGAAAAAGGGGGAAAATGGGGATATGAGGAGCTATTTGCCTTTTTAAAGAACCCAAAAGCCTATATAAAAGGTACACGTATGGCATTTGCAGGCATTTCCAATCCAAAAGAAATTGCAGATCTAGTCAGCTATTTGCGTTCGATGAGCGATAGTCCGGTTGCCTTGCCAAAGTAGTATGGATTATTGTAAATTGTTTGATAGAAATAATGGTCACATAGCATATCGAAAGCTACAAGGAAAGAAAGCTTCTGTAGTTTTTTTCGGTGGATTTGCATCCAATATGGATGGAACTAAAGCAACTGCTATTTACAAATTTTGCCAAGAAAATGATGTAGCACTTGTGCTATTTGATTATTTTGGTCACGGTAATTCAAGCGGTAATTTTTCTAATTATACAATAAGTGATTGGCAAAAAAATTGTGCTAAAGTGATAAGTGAATTAACTAGCGATAAACAAATAATTATAGGTTCAAGTATGGGGGGATGGCTGATGCTGCTCACTGCCCTTCAAATTCCAGAAAAAATTGCAGCATTAATCGGCATATCGTCTGCCCCTGATTTTACTGAAGATTTGATATTCAAGCAATTGTCAGGCAAGCAAAAGGAAGAACTAGATTCTAAAGGTGCAATAGATTTTACTTCAGAGCATTGTACATACAAAATAACTAAAAATTTGATCGAAGATGGCAGAAAGAACCTTCTTTTAAACAAAGAGACAATAGATATAAACTGTCCTGTGCGTTTATTGCATAGCATTAATGATAAAGATGTTCCTTATCAAACTTCATTGAATTTAGCTAAAAAAATCAAGTCAACCGATGTTGAAGTACACTTAATAAAGTCAGCAGAACATAATATGTCTGACAATCATTCACTGGAAGTTCTATTTAGGACCATTAGAGAATTTTGCCAGCAAAAACATATAGGTAACCGTTCACACAATGGCGTCAACTTAAGGACACATTTTAGACTTCTTTGTTGAAATAAAACAGCAACAAAAGTGCTATTTATTGCAGCTTTTGGGTAATTTAATGGTA
>CACPSE010000034.1:0-15546 GCA_902636535.1 uncultured Wolbachia sp.
ACTTAAGCACTGAGTTAGGTACATTAGCTAAATCTGCTGACGTTACTGATATAAAGGCTAAGACTGATAAGATGCCTGCTGACTTAAACGCTGAGTTAATTAAGTTAACTGCAATAGGTAATGCTATAAATGGTAATGGTAACGTCGCTGAAGCTGCTAAAGCTGTACTAGAAAGCAGCTTCAAGCAAGCTATTGAACAAGCTGGAGGAAATGGTAGTGATTGGCTTGAAAAGAGGGTGACAAATATAGTGTCACAACCAAAATTTGACATTCCAGCAACTGATGATGCTGCACTTAATTGGACTTGGTAATACAGCAAGTAGTCACGCTACTTGGATAACAGGATAGGGAAACTGGGATAATACTCCGCTATGTCATTCCAGCGCCTCCTTCTCCTGTCATCCCAGTGCCTATTTCTTTGTCATCCCAGTGCCCAGACACTGGGATCCAGCTTCTTTTTTTCTAGATTCCAGTGTCAAGCACTGGAATGACACCTCTCTTGGGCTCTTTTAGCCATAAACATTAAGAAATTTACTAAACAAAAAAAAAGGCAAAAGAAACCCTAGGGTAGCTAGTTATTCACTATCCATTTTTTAAATCGGCGTTTTTTGATGTTTTAAATAGCGCATTTCAGTTTGTATAGATAAAAACCTAGAAATTTGATAAAGACATAGAGTGCACATAGTGCAAAAAATTAAACATGAGACGCCAACTACGTTGTTTTCTTGCTGTTTAATCTGCACAAATGAAGATAACTGAATACCTTCAGTTTCATAATAAGGGGGCCGGCGAAGTTTGTCAAGGAAGTTTTTTGCAATATTAGAGGATAATTTTGACCATAAACCCCTACCAATAAATTTTAACAAAAATATTTTAGTGCATTTTCAAATATAAGCATTCCATCGCCATATTTTGGTATAGCCACTCCTAAACGTTTACATTTTTCTTTTTCAAGAGGCCAATTATCTTGCTGAGTAAAAAATATTCCCCTTTCTGGATGGGGCATTAAAGCCAATACTCTCCCACTTTTATCTGATAAAGCTGCCAGATCGTATGTAGATCCATTTGGATTGTGAGGAAATTGCAGATTAGCATAGCTACTATTATCATCTATATAACGTAATGCGGTGGAATTGCTCTCAATCAATTGGTTCAAAATATCTTGATCCATAAAAAATTTGCCTTCCCCATGAGCAATAGGGAGATATAGTTCACTCAGGCCCCGTAGCCAAACAGAATTACTCTTTGAATTAACTCTCACTCTAATCCAACGGCATTGATAATTGCCTATATCATTATGGATTAAAGCTAGACTAGAGAATTCTGGAATTAACTTTACTAATATCTGACAACCATTACATATTCCTATAATCAGCTTGTCCTGAGATAAAAACTCTTGAAACTCATCCAACAAGTTGTTTTTAATACGTAAAGCAAACGCATTACCAGCACCAGTGTCATCACCATAGGAAAAACCCCCTGGAATTGCAAGTACATTGCTTAATTTCAGTTCACCTGGATTATCTATGATATCGTTAATGTGAACGATTTTTACTTCAATATTACCAATACCAAGTTTTCTGCTGCATTCCATAAATGCAAATGCAGTTTCTTTTTCGCAATTTAAGCCATAACCAGATAGGACTGTGATTTTCATGAATTGCTAAAAATTAAAAAATTCGAATTTCCTTTTTACAAAATTTGCTACTAAATTTAACGCAAATAACACCAATAATAAAGCTATAATTGCGATAGCAGCAAGTTCAACAAATGCAATTTCAGGACTGCTTGACCATATGTATATTTGCACAGGTAGAACAGTTGCCGGATCGAAGAAGGACATAGGCGTATCAGCAATAAATGCTACCATACCTATCATAAGTAAAGGGGAAGATTCACCTAAAATCCTTGCAATTGCAAGCACAGTACCATGTATTATTCTTGGTAATGCAATCGGCAGAGAGTGATCTAATATCACCTTGATGTGAGGTGCACCGAGCGCAAACGCTGCATCTTTTATCGTAATAGGAACATTCGCAAAGGCATTTTTTGTTGCAATTATAATATTAGGTAACATCATAAATGAAAGAGTCATTCCACCAACAAGTGGTGAAGAGCGTGGTAGCCCAAATATGCCAAGATAGAGAGTTAAGCCCACTACACCAAATATTATTGAAGGCACTGCAGCAAGATTATTTATGCTAATTTCTACAATATTAGTCATTAGCCTATTTTTAGGCATAAATTCGTAAAGACAGATGCCCGACATAATTCCTATTGGTAATGCTAATGCTAGGCACACTATAATTGTCATTAATGAACCGATAAATGCCCCTAAAATCCCTGCATTCTCAGGTTCACGAGAGTCAGATTTAAGGAATAAAGACTTATTAAAAAATTTTTTCACTCTCCTCTTTTCTTTTAGCCAATCAAGTGATTTAGCATAACGATCATTCAAATGTTTATCTTTATTTATTGAATTAATTATACTTGACGCGGTAAACCAGATCTCATATTCACCACTATCTTTTACTTTCTTACGAAAAAATTTCTCTAGTTCTTTGTAAGAATTACGACTTAAAATTTCGTCACTGTCTTTAAAATCAGTTCCTTTAAACACCTTACGTAAAGAATCGTTGAGTAAGCCAATGGACTTATACCGCAAATCACTAGGATTACTCGCCAAAGTAAGATCAGCATTTATTTTAACTGGCAATAAAATTTTCGTTACTGTTAAGGCACTGTAAGAGTTAACTAATATACTTAACAATATACACACAGGACAGCCAAGTGAGATAACTAGTGCCGTGAAAGAACAAAAGCGTAACGCTCTGTTCTTTTTATTTTTTCTTTTTATACGAGCATGTACACGCCTTGACTGAAGTAATTTAAGGAATTTTTTCTTTATGCTCATTTACTTTTCTTTACACGAGGATTTGAAAAAACTTTCCCCTTTTTTGTCATCCGAGTAGCTGACACTGGGATGACAAGAGAGAGTTCTGAGATGACATAATTAACATCACTCTCTGTTTATCTACTTAGATTTCTTTTTAACATAAGTAGTACGTTCTTTGATCCTTGCAGCTTTTCCCAACAGCTTGCACAGATAATACAGTTTTGCTCTACGAACCTTTCCTTTTCTTGTCACTTGCACTGAAACCAGTGCAGGAGAATAAACAAAAAATTGAGACACTATACTTTCTCCATGACTTACTTTTCTGACCGCAAAAGAAGAATGTAACCCGCGGTTCCTTTTTGATATACATACACCTTCAAATATCTGTATACGCTCACTTGCACCATCAACTACCTTGAAAGTAATCTTCAGATCATCGCCAGGACGAAATTCTGGTACTTCTTTAGCTAACACTTGCATTTGTTGCTTATTGAACTTTTCAAGTAAATTTGTCATTTATCTCTCCATCTAATAATTCAGGCCGACGCTCTTTCGTTATAACTTGAGACTGCTTCTGTCTCCAATCACTTATTTTTTTATGATTGCCAGATAACAGAACCTCAGGTACTTTATATCCTTTCCACTGCTCAGGTCTAGTATATTGAGGATATTCAAGCATACCACCACCATAATTAAAACTTTCTTCAGTAATACTATCGGAATTATTTACTACACCTGGAAGAAGCCTAATGCATGCATCAAGAACCACCATCGCAGCTGGCTCACCTCCTGAAAGTATATAATCTCCGATACTTAACTCATAAGGAGTATACGCATCAATTATCCTTTGGTCAATACCTTCAAATCGACCACACAATATTGTTATATGAGGAAACTCTAACAATTCTCTGGCAATATTCTGATTAAACTTAGCTCCAGATGGAGTCATGTAAATAAACTTAGTGTTTTTATGAACAGAGAGCATACTATCTACTGCATCACCAACTACATCAGAACGCATAACCATTCCTGCTCCACCTCCATATGGAACATCATCCACAGTTGAATGTTTATCTTTCGCAAAAGAACGAATATTTATTACTTCAAGGTTCCATATTTTTTTTCTAACGCTTTTCCGGCAAGAGAATAGTTCAAAAACCCGGGGAACATTTCTGGGAATATGGTTAATATTGTAACATTAAGTGTCATTAAGGTTTATTTTAAGTTATTTGGGGCTATACTCTAAGAATAGTAAATTGATATAATATATAGTTAAATTAAACATGTCACTGAATAAAACGATATACGAAGGTAAAGCGAAAGCCATTATTGAAACTGAAGACTTATCAATTGTCATACAGCACTTTAAAGATGATGTTACAGCATTCAATAAGGAAAGATATGAAATAATCGATGGTAAAGGGATAATTAATAATCATGTTAGTGCTTTTATCATGAAAAAGCTTGAAGAAGCAGGAATTAGCACGCACTTTATAAAAACTCTAAATGAAAGAGAGCAGCTAGTCAAAAAACTCAAAATCATACCTCTTGAAGTAGTAGTGAGGAATGTTGCAGCTGGCAGCTTTTGCAAACGTTTTAATATCAAAGAAGGTGAGAGGCTTGCATCTCCTATAATCGAGTTTTTTTACAAAAATGATGACCTAGCCGACCCAATGGTAAATGAAAATCACATACTGTATTTTGATTGGCTATCTAGCAAAGAAATGGATGAAGTAAAAACTACAACTTTAAAGATCAACGAAATCCTAATTGATTTATTCTCAAATGCAGGCATAGATCTAGTTGACCTTAAATTGGAATTTGGCAGATTGATAAATGACAGTACTAAAATCATTTTAGCCGATGAAATCAGCCCTGATAACTGCAGGTTATGGGATAAAAATACTTATAAAAAGCTAGATAAAGACGTCTTTCGTTTGAATTTAGGCAACTTGAAAAAAGCATACTTAGAAGTTGCGGAAAGATTGTCAGTAGAGTTAGGTTAACTAAATACTACTCTATCAAGTGGAGGGTTACATGCCTCATCAAGTTTTCCAATAATTTCAATTTTTTCTCCACGTTTTTGGAAATGATTTTTCACGTTTTGCATATTCTCAGAACTTACGATCAATACCATACCAATACCACAATTAAATGTTTTTAGCATTTCTTTCTTCTCTATTTTCCCCTCCTTTGTTAGCCATAAAAATATATCTGGCCATTTCCAGGAATTAATGTCTATGTTTGCAAATAAGTTTTTTGGAAGAATCCGCGGAATATTATCTATCAAGCCACCACCCGTGATGTGCGCAATACCTTTTACTTGTGACATGATAGGCAGCAAAGAATCAACATATATTTTTGTTGGTTCAAGTAGTATTTCTCTCCAAGATTTATTATTCCATAGAGATGTATCGTTATAATTTATACCTAAGCTTTTGAAAACATGGCGCACTAAAGAAAACCCATTTGAGTGGATTCCATTTGATTCTAAGCCGACTATATAGTCACCTTCCTTCATAGCATCACATTTTGGAAGAATTTTGCTTTTATCAACTACACCAACTACAAATCCTGCAAGGTCATAGTGATTATTGCCATACATTCCAGGCATTTCCGCAGTTTCTCCACCAATCAATGCTATTTTAGCTTGCTTGCACCCCTCTGCAATTCCCTTAACCACAGATAATAAAACGTCTTTGGTCAAAACGCCTGTTGCAAAGTAATCAAGGAAAAACAAAGGCGTTGCTCCTTGTGCAAGTAAGTCATTTACACACATTGCAACTAAATCTATACCTATAGTATCATGCCTATTCACTTCTTGAGCTATCAACAGTTTCGTACCTACTCCATCAGTTGAGGAAACGAGCACTGGATGGTCATACTTCTTACTTAGTGCAGCAAAATCAAACAACGCAGAGAATGAACCTATTTCGCTGATTACTTCTTCTCTAGTAGTTTCTTGAGCAATAGGCTTGACTTCTTTTATTAACTTATTATATAGTTCAAGATCTATTCCTGATTTAGCATAAGTGTTCATAACTTTTTCAAAAATTTTATAATTATTAATACTACATTAATGCTTTAACACAAAAAGTGCAACGAAACTTTCTCTTAATTGACTATTATATGCTTACCAATATAGGGTAACTTAAATCATTTATAACTATCCAATGAACAAAAACATCAAAAACATACTGTTAATAATGGAGCTGCTATCAGGACGGCTGCTTCATGTCTTTGCTAACTCTATGAATGGAATAATGTTTGGCTTAGAAGAGCTTGAAGTAATAGATAAGAACGATGCTGATACGCAGAAGGAGGCATTGTCACTGCTTAAAGAAAGCTCTGATGATTTAATATATAAACATAAAGTTATGAAGCAGGCATATTCTTCTTCAGTGGATAATTACAGCTTTGATCAGACCAAATCTAATATCGAAAATTATTTATTAAAAAAAAAGTAAAGCTCACGTGGAAAATAGATGCATACTCTACAAAAGGTAAGGAAGATTTAATTGAAAAGATAAATAAGATAATTTCTAATATGGTGCTAACTATAGCCAGTGCAGTAGCGGAAGTTGAACTAGTGTCTATTTTACTGAGTCAAACAGAAGATAAAATGCTATTAACTATAAAAATTCTAAATGAACACAAACCAATAAGCAAATCATTAGTAGACAAATTAATCAAAAAAAATGACACTAATTTAAATACAAAAGATATTAATATCTATATGACCTCTTTATTATTAGAGTACTATAACACTGAACTGCATTGTACTTGCAAAAATAATTTGCTGGAGATAGGGTTAATTATAACTTGAGTTGCATATTTGGTTATTACAACTTTTTCTTCGTTTCAAGGCAAAACGTTCCCCGATAAGGGATCCTAAATCTAATTTTTATAATCATTTAAATCTAGTACTATTTTATTAATGTAGCGCTCATTTGCATCTTTGATGATAAACTTCATACCATTTTTATATTTAATGACTTCATCTACAGAAGGCACTTTACCAGCAATCGAAAGAATCAAACCACCAAGTGTAACATAGTCTTCTTCAGGGTCACGTAATTCTATTTTTAGATCCTCTTCTATATCTTTTATAAGAGCCCTTGCTGACACTTCAAACTTGTTTTGAGACAATTCAGTAATGGTATATTCTGAATTTATTTCGTTCTCACTATCAACGTTTAGTATTAGCTCCTCTATAAGATCGGTCATTGAAATTAAACCATCAGTTCCACCATATTCATCCAATACGATAGCTAAGCATGATTTAGAAGATTTCATTCTAATAAAAAGATTAGTTGTCTTCATCGAGGGCGGAACAAATATTACGCTTTGTATAATATTTCTCAGATTAAAATTTTTATCCCTATTAAAAATAACATCTTTTACATAAAAAAAGCCTATTACGTTATCAAAGTTATTTCTATAAATTGGTATTTTAGTGTGGCAAGTGTTTTTTATCTTCTTTATTATTTCACGCTCGCTTGACTCAATGTTTACTGCGTATATCTCTGTACGTGGAGTCATTATATCCATTATACCACAATCGCGGAATTTTAATAGACCATTAAATATATTAAGGTCTGGCAGATTTTTCATTAATGCCTCAGTCGCACACTTTTCCAACACAGAAGCTTTTTTGAAAAGGAAGAGAAAAATTTTGTATACTATTTTTTCTACTAAGGTTCTTTTTTTACTCAACTTATTCCCTGTAATGGCAAAAACATTTTCAGATCAGATTTATCAAGAAAACTGTTATTAAATGTTTAATAAGCATGTGAATAATGTCAAATTAATTTGTGAATTACTTGTTGATATAAAATACCAACAATTGATCAACAACTTTTTCAACAACATATACATAGTTGTGTAACAATGCATGATGGTAAAGTATTTTCCATAAAAGAAAATTACTAACACTCTAAACACCTTACTTATACACATAAATCATAACAGAAAATCAATAATATACGAAAGTTACTCACATATTTATCCACAAGTTGAACAACGCCAATTTTTACTGAATTTTAAGTTAGTAACAAGTTATTGATAGAACTATTATTACTACTATACTTTAATATACAAAAGAATAAATAGAATAGATTGGAAAGCAGCAAAACAACAATAGCGAGAATTATTAAGAGAAATGAGCCGGGTGGAAGAGTGCCTATCTGGCTAATGCGTCAGGCTGGCAGGTCTCTTCCTGAGTACCGCAAAGCAGTAGAAAATATGAATAATTTTATGGAGATATGCTACAACACAGATTTAGTGACAGAATTGACGTTACAGCCGGTGACAAGATTTGACATGGATGCGGCGATAATTTTTTCAGACATTTTAATAATAGCTGATGTTTTGGGTTGTGACGTGAATTTCGTACGCGGTGTAGGTCCAATAATAAAACCCGTGGAAAGTCCTAAGGAATTGAAGGGTCCACAAGAAATTGAAACTAAAACCTTACCAATTCTAAACGCTATAAAAAAAGTCAGAAGCCAATTACCAAAAGAAAAATCTCTCATAGGATTTGCTGGTGGACCATGGACAGTAGCCTCATACATCATAGAAGGTGGGAGCAGCAAAACTTTTTCCAAAGTATTAAATTTTTATCCTTCGTGTTTGAAGGAAATAATTGAACGAATAACGGAAGCAACGATTATTTATCTAATTAAACAGATAGAATTTGGAGCAGATGTTATTCAGCTATTTGACAGTAATGCTGGTGCGTTATCGGAACCATTGTTTAAAGAATATGTTATCGAACCAACAAAGAGAATTATCTTGGCAATAAAGGATAGATTTTCTGATTTTCCAATAATAGGTTTTCCAAGGTCTGCTGGAAATCTTTATAAGGATTACTGCGAACAAACAGGTGTATCTGCAGTAAGTATAGATTATAATGTTCCAATAAAATGGGCGAAAGCGAATCTAAAAATCCCTCTACAAGGAGATCTTGCTCCTAATCTTTTAGCCTATAATAAAATGGAAGCAATAAAAGAGGCGAAACGTATAATAGATTGCTTTAGAGATTTACCCTTCATATTTAATCTCGGACGTGGAGTACTCCCTGATACTCCAGTTGAAAATATTGCTGCGTTGGTAAACCTGGTAAAAAGCTACTAATACAATACACAAAATTCCTAGCTTTTTTGTTGTACGGGGGTTATCATTTAAATTTAGCTTCAGTAAGATATGTCAGACCTTGCAAAAAGAATGTCTCTAATAAAACCATCACCTACGATTGCTGTAGCTGATAAGGCAAATAAGTTAAAAAATGAAGGAAAAAAGATCTGTGTTTTAGCTGCAGGAGAACCGGATTTTGACACTCCAGATCATATAAAAAAAGCAGCTATTCAAGCAATAAGTGAAGGTAAAACTAGATATACTGCTGTTGATGGAACGCGTGAGCTGAAAGAAGCAATAATTAATAAGTTAAGAAAGGATAATAACCTCGAGTACACGCTTAACCAAATCTGTGTTGGTACAGGTGCTAAGCAGGTGTTATTCAATTTGTTCATGGCAACAATTAACTCTGGAGATGAAGTTATTATTCCAGCTCCTTATTGGGTTTCATATGTTGATATGGTAAGTCTTTTTGGCGGCTTGCCAGTTGTAGTAGAATGCAAACAAAATTTTAAACTGACAGCGGAATTATTGAAAAGCAAAATAACTAAAAAAACTAAATGGTTAATTCTTAACTCACCGAACAACCCTGCAGGAGCTGTGTACACGTATAATGAATTGAAAGACATAGCACAAATATTGCTTGAATATCCACATGTGAATGTCGTTACAGATGATATTTATGAGCATATAATATACGACGAAAAATTTTTTACTATCGCTCAGGTTGAGCCAAAGCTTTACGACAGAGTTTTTGTGGTTAATGGAGTATCAAAAGCCTATGCAATGACAGGTTGGAGAATAGGGTATATTGCAGGTAGAAGTGATGTGGTAAAAGCTATCTCTACGCTGCAGTCTCAAAGCACTTCTAATCCAAATTCGATAGCACAAGCAGCAGCAGCAGCAGCATTAAACGGTGACCATAGTTTTTTGAAAGAAAGAACAAGGATTTTTAAGAGTCGTAGAGATTTTATGGTGAAAGAGCTAAATTCTGCCCCGGGATTATCAGCGTCTGTTCCACAAGGTGCGTTTTATTTATTTGTCTCATATGAAGGATTGCTTAGTAAAAGCACAAAAAGTGGTAAGATAATAAATAATGATTTAGATTTTACTGAATACTTACTGGAAGACCATTTAGTTGCTGTGGTTCCAGGAATTGCATTTGGTCTAGAAAATTTTATCAGAATTTCTTATGCAACCTCTCAGGAACAATTAGAAATTGGATGTGATAGTATTACTAAAGCGTGCCAGGAGTTAAGATGAAATAGACTACCCATAAGCTGTCTATTTTGCCATACTTCACCAATGTTATCTTAAATGCTCTAGCTTGTGTTTTTCTATGGAAGGCATTTTTATTGATTGAGCAAGTGTCTTTCTAATATTGAATTCCTCATTTTTTTTACTTCGTTGAAGTAGGTTAATATTATTTATTTTATTTACTAAATCTTTCCCTTTCTCCGGAGTCTTTAAATCACTTTTGTTAATGTGCTGTTCATTGTAAAATTCTGCAACAATTTCTTTTCTTTTCGGGTGAGTATTTAAAAATTCCGACACCTGATGTTTAGCGACAGCTTGAATAAATTTCTTATTAAATCTTGGATCGTTATATAGATTTTCCAAACTTTTGTCATAACGCTTTGCTTCGTTTATAGTGAGTTTTATTATCTCTTCTATGCCACTTAGAAGTTCCCTATACAATTTGTCATATCTATTACCTGACACATGTGTAGCGAATGTTTGTTCAATGTATTTTGTTATGTAATTTTGCAGCGTATTATCTATCGTGCTTATGTTCATCAGCCTACCTTAATGTTATATTAACTATTTTACATGTAGAAAGGTTAATATTGAGTTAATAGGGTACTTCTGAAGTCAAATTTTACTGAAAATTATGGTATTTTAGATATAATTGTCAGCATGAAATAAAAACATAAATAAAATGGATCTTGTAACAAAAGTGAAGCTTAAGATAAAGATGAATAAAGGTAAAATAATAAATATACTTATCATTTGTGGTATAATTTTTTTCATATACCTTATTCATGAGCCAGTTGTAGATATGGTAGAAAAAATTGT
Source organism: uncultured Wolbachia sp. (assembly GCA_902636535.1). Lineage (GTDB taxonomy): Bacteria > Pseudomonadota > Alphaproteobacteria > Rickettsiales > Anaplasmataceae > Wolbachia. Next base: position 11,108 of record CACPSE010000034.1, read on the forward strand.
AAGTAAAATAAAAAGTCTCTTTTAAAAATTGCAAAAGTAAAATAGACTTTTTACATTACCCTCTGCCATACCAATCTGGGATCTAGAGGATTTAGTTAATATGTATAGTTGCTTACGCTAGTTGTCTATATTAAATTTCAATAGATCGAAATAAATATTTATTAAATTTTGATAAATATTTATTTTGTTTTTTATAACTAAAGTATCTATAATCCTAAATTTTAGCTGAGGTTCATGTTGCAGAGGAATTTTTTAATCTGGTTGTTGGCGTCACTGTTTTATGCATACCAATATATATTACGCGTAATTCCAAATATTATAATTCCTGAATTGGTAGTAAGGTTTAATATAGGAACAACAGAAATAGGACAATTTTGTGGACTGTATTATGTAGGTTATGTGTTAGCACATATTCCTGTAGGTATTCTTTTAGATAGATTTGGTTCTAAAGTTGTTGTACCGATTTGTATTGCATTAACATCTTTAGGTGCTTTACCTTTGGTCAGTTCTAACAATTGGAGTTATTCTATTATTGGAAGAATAATCACTGGTATTGGATCCTCTGCTTCAGTACTTGGACTCTTTAAAATAATAAGTATTTATTACCGTAGAGAAAAATTTGCCATGATGTTTAGTATATCAGCTATTATTGGCATCTCAGGTGGTGTATTTGCCACTAAACCGTTGCATATCTTATTTAATAAGTTTGGGTGGGACTATGTGTTTGTTACATTTATAACACTGGGATTGTTGCTTGCTCTTGTTTCCTTTATGTTTATACCCAAAATTGATACTTCAGAAGAAAGATTAAATATTAAAAGTTTAAGTGAAGTTATATTCAATAAAAATGTTCTATTAATAAGTTTATTTGGTGGCTTTATGGTTGGACCATTGGAAGGATTTACAGATGTATGGTCTGCAACATTCTTGCATGAGATGTATGCTATAGATAGACAGGTTGCATACAATATTTCAAAATGGATACTGATAGGCTTTGGTTTTGGATATTTATCACTTTCTTACTTACTAGAAAAAAACCAACCAAACACTATGAGATAATAATTTCTTGTGCTATGGCTATGATAATTGTGTTTTTATTACTTTTTATATGTAACATTAATTCACTTTTGGCATCCATATTACTATTCATAATTGGTTTTGCTTCTGCGTACCAAATTGTTTTGACTGCCAAAGTTGTAAATCTTGTAAAGGATGATGCAGTAGCAAGTGCAGGATCTTTAAGTAATGCTATAGTTATGAGTTTTGGCTATTTTTTTCATACCATTATTGCAAATATAATGAATTTTTATTGGGATGGTAAGATCGTTGATGAAAAACCGCTTTATGGAGCCGATGTAATGGTTAAATCTATGTTAATAATACCTATATGCCTACTAATAGGAATGATAGGCTTTTGGCTACTTAAAGTTATAAACTGTAAAAAGGCTAACCAGATTTAGAGGATGAATATAGTATTGTTTTTTATAACTAAAGTATCTATAATCCCAAATTTTAGATGAGATTCATGTTGCAGAGGAATTTTTTAATATGGTTGTTGGCGTCACTGTTTTATGCATACCAATATATATTACGCGTAATTCCAAACATAATTGCGCCTGAATTGATAACAAACTTTAACATAAGTATTGCAGATGTTGGCCAGTTTGGTGGATTATACTATGTAGGCTATACGCTGGCTCACATACCTATTGGTCTTGCTCTTGACAGATTTGGGCCAAAATTTGTTTTGCCTATTTGTATTATCTTAACATTTACCGGAACATTACCACTTATATGCTTTGATGAGTGGTATTATTCAATACTTGGCAGAATAGTCGTTGGAATTGGGTCATCCGCTTCAGCAATTGGGCTTTTTAAAGTTGCAAGCATGTATTTTGCGCAAGAAAAATCAGCAAGAATGGCTAGTTTATCCATAATTATAGGAATTTTGGGGGGGATATGTGGCGGATTGCCTTTAGACTTCTTGCTCGATAAATTTGGCTGGAATTATGTTATCTATACCTTCTCAGCATTCGGATGTTTACTTGCTCTGTTGCTGTTCTTAATAACGCCTGAAAGCAATGCTCAGCAGGAAAAAGTTAGCATTAGAGACTTAAAAAACATACTTCTCAACAAGCATATTATTCTAATTAGCTTTTTTGGTGGACTCATGGTCGGTCCAATGCAAGGTTTTGCGGATGGTTGGGCAAAGGCATTCTTTTTTGAAGTATATGAAATGAATGAAGACTTAGCATCTTCTCTCTCTTCCGTAATATTGATAGGAATGTTAATAGGATCATTCTCTTTGGCTTATTTATTGGAAAAGTATAAAAATAAACATTATGAAGTAATAATTGCCTGTTCATTTGCAATGATCGCCGGTTTTCTATTACTTTTTACTCAGATTGGTGGCTTGTATGTTGTATTACCTACGCTTTTTGTTATTGGTTTTGCATCTGGATATCAAGTAGTTACAATTTATAAAGCACTAAGTTATGTGAATAATAACTTGGTAGGCTTGGCTACAGCTGTGTCAAATATGATAGTCATGGTTTTTGGCTATTTTTTTCACACTGGGATCGCAAAAATAATAGATTTGTGTTGGGATAGAACAGTAATACAAGGAAATCCTGTGTATGGTGCTGAGTTGCTGATAAAAGCAACATCTATTATTCCTGTATGTTTGCTGATAGCTGTTTTTGGGCTCTTATGGTTAAAAAAGCAGGGTAAGTGGTCTTAAAATTGCTTGTGCATCTTAAAATTAAAGCGAGGTTTGATCTATGATGAGTGTTTTAAAAAAAATCTGCGGCTCTAAAAATAGTTTAAAGTCTTTTGATAACGAGGTTTATCAGTTTATAGAAAAAGAATTACAACGCCAAAAATCACAATTGCAATTAATTGCATCAGAAAATTTTGCAAGCAAAGCGGTAATGGAGGCACAAGGCTCTTTTCTGACTAATAAATACGCAGAAGGTTATCCAGGTAAAAGATATTACTGTGGTTGTGAGCATGTGGACAAAATTGAAAGTCTGGCTATAGAGAGACTTTGTAAGTTGTTTGGTGTAAGATTTGCAAATGTTCAGCCTCACTCTGGTTCTCAGGCAAATCAAGCAGTTTTTGCATCATTACTTACTCCAGGCGATACAATACTTGGATTATCGCTTAATTGCGGTGGGCATCTAACTCATGGTGCGGCGCCAAGCCTTTCTGGTAAATGGTTTAAGTCAATTCAATATACAGTAAATAAAGACACTTATCTGCTCAATATGGATGAGATAGAAAAGCTGGCGCTGGAGCATAAACCGAAATTGATCATAGCTGGTGCTTCTGCTTATCCAAGAAAAATGGACTTCAAACGCTTTCGCGAGATTGCAGATAAAGTTGGTGCTTATTTGCTTGCAGACATTGCTCACTATGCAGGGCTTATTGCAGCGGGCGAATATCCATCCCCTGCTGAATATGCACATGTTATGACTTCCACGACTCACAAAACTTTGCGTGGTCCTCGTGGTGGAATAGTGATGACCAATGATGAAGCATTACACAAAAAAATTCAATCCGCAGTTTTTCCAGGATTGCAGGGCGGGCCACTTATGCATGTGATAGCTGCAAAAGCTGTTGCATTTAAAGAAGCATTAGCACCAGAGTTTAAGACTTATAGCAAGAAAGTCGTGGAAAATGCGAAAGTGCTGGCTCAAGAATTGCAAAAGCATGGACTTGACATTATAACCGGTGGCACTGACTCTCATATAGTGCTAGTTGACTTAAGATCGCAGAAATTAACTGGAAAAGACGTTGTAGATAGCCTTGAGAGAGCCGGTATTACCTGTAATAAAAACTCTGTACCATTTGATACAGCAAAGCCGACCATCACTTCAGGGCTCCGTTTTGGCACCGCTGCTGAGACAACACGCGGACTTGAGGCAGAAAATTTTAAAGAGATAGCTGGTCTAATAAATGAAGTAATTCAAGGATTAATCAGCGGAAATAGCTCAAGTGTCGAAAAAGCAGTAAAAGCTAAAGTTGAAAGGATTTGTAGTAATTTTCCTATTTATTAATTTATGTGGCGTTATTCAAGTATCCCGCAGAAACGAAAAACTTACTTGACAAGCCTTGCCAGTCCCCTTATCATGAAACTGAAGCTATTTATTTATCTTCTCTGTACAGATTAAATGACAAAAAAACTCACGTATCTGGCGTCCCATGTTTAATTTTTTGCACTATGTGCATCTTATGTCTTTATAAAATTTCTAGGTTTTTACCTAATATAAGCTGAAATGCGCTTATAAAGCATTTAAAATATCAAAAAACGCCAACTTAAAAAATGGATAGTGAATAATTAGCTACCCTAGGGTTTCTTTTGCCTTTTTTTCTGTTTAGTAAATTTCTTAAACATTTATGACTAAAGGTTAGTTGCATTAAAAAGCAGCTAAATCGCG
>CACPSE010000035.1:0-15479 GCA_902636535.1 uncultured Wolbachia sp.
AAAATTTTTACCATTAAATTACCTAAAAGCTGCAATAAATAGCACTTTTGTTGCTGTTTTATTTCAACAAAGAAGTCTAAAATGTGTCCTTAAGTTGACACCATTGAGTGAACGGTCAATGGCGTCAACTTAAGAGCCTTCATTAGCAAACTCTCCTAAAGACCCCAGTTATGGATTAAAAAATAGATAAAAGTGCAGCTAAAAAGAGGAAAATAGGGTAAGCTTCAGTATTTTGCCATATTACACTTCTTTGAAAAAACGTTTTATTTTACTCCAAAAACGTCTTAACTTTCTCTCTACTTTTTCTGGGTAAGGTCAGATCCCGCTACGTGTTAGCGGCTAAGAGATCCCGCGGCGGTATGACGTAGAGTGCTTAGAAGCTGTTATTTTGCTATAAATGGCTGTAATGGCATCATCTATTTTATTGCTATCACAGCCTGTTTGTGCAAGTTCAGCATTCCCACCACAGTTCTTTTCAACTGCTATTGATATTAGTTCTTTTGCGCTAATCTTATTGGTTAAATCTTTACTTACCTTGACAATCAAAACTGTTTTATCTTTTTCTGTTGCCGTGAAAGCTATTACCGTTTTTGGTTTTTGTTGCTGTAAAATAAACTCTCTTATTATATTCGCTGGAATATTGGTAAAAGCATGACTTACAAAATTTATTCCATTTATTTCAGTACTTTTTATGCTCTCTGCGCTTATAAGTTTTTTATATAAATTTTTTATTTTAGCTTCAGATTCTTTGCGCTCTTGATTTAAAATATTTAATCGGTTTATTATTTCACTTACTGGTGCTTTTACGAATTCTGCAACTTTTTTTAAGTTAATTTCATTATCACGTACATAATTGATTGCTTCCTGACCAGTTAAAGCTTCAATTCTTCTTACTCCAGATGCAACGGAACATTCTGCTGCTATCTTAAACAAACCAATTTCTCCAGTACGCTCCACGTGTGTACCGCCGCATAATTCTTTTGAATCTCCAATTTTTACAACCCTAACTTTGTCACCATATTTTTCACCAAATAAGGCCATAGCTCCTTCGTCTATTGCCTGATCCATATCTTAAATTTTTGTAGATGTAGAAAGATTTTCTCTGATTAGAGAATTTACTATATCTTCTACTGAAGACAGATGATCCTGAGTGACTGGCTTATTGTGACTAAAGTCAAATCTTAGTCTATTTGGTGCGACTAGAGAACCTTTTTGAGTAACGTGATCACCTAAGATTTTTCTGAGTGCAAAGTGTAGAAGATGTATAGCTGAATGATTTCTTCTTAAGTCTTGTCTTCTTTTTTTGTCAATACTAGCTGTAACTGTGTTACCTTTACAAATTGAGCCGACGCACCTGTGCAAATACAAGTCATTAATCTTGTTGGTATTTTCAACTGTTACCATACTTCCATCAGACTTTATAAGATTTCCAATATCTCCCACTTGTCCACCTGACTCTCCATAAAAAGGTGTTTTATCAAGTATAATGGTTATCTTTTCTCCCTCTTTTGCAGAATCAATTATTTCATTTTTAGAAGAAACTATAGCTAGTATCTTCGCATCATCTGCTTCATTGAACTCATAACCAACAAACTCTGTTTTACCAAACATATTGGTTATATCAAACCATACTTGCTCAACAGATTTTTCACCAGATCCAGCCCATTTAGCACGTGCTCTCTCTTTTTGTTCTTCCATTGCACCATCAAAACCTTTTTGGTCAAAATTTATTTTTTTCTCTTTTAAAACATCAAGTGTAATATCCAAAGGAAATCCATAGGTGTCATATAGCTTAAACGCTGATTCTCCAGGCAAAGTGTCACCTGGTTTTAAATCTGTAGTGAACTTCTCCAGGAGATTGATGCCTTTCATCAAAGTATCTTTAAAGTTTTCTTCCTCTGATTTTAACGTCGTTTCTATTAAGCTTTTAGCTCTGATCAATTCAGGATAAACATCTCCCATATAAGCCGAACTCGTGCTATCTATCAGCGTCGGAAAAATGTGATAGAGTAGAGAATCATTATACCCAAGCAGGTGGATATAACGTGCGGCTCTCCTAATTAATCTGCGTAATACATAATTCCTGCCTTCATTTCCAGGGAGCACCCCCTCTGCGATGAGAAATGCAGCCGCGCGAAGATGATCTGCTATGATCTTATGTGCTACCTTATTTTCCGTTCTTCCACAGTACTCTTGAGATTTATCTATCAAAGCAGAAAATAGATCAATATCATAGTTATCATGGACGTTCTGCATAACAGCTGCTATTCTCTCAAGGCCCATTCCGGTATCAATGCATTTTTTTGGCAATTTTTGCAGATTACCTTCCTCATCTTTGTTAAATTCCATGAACACCAGGTTCCAAATTTCAACAATTCTGTCGTCCTCATGTAAATTAGGACTCACATGGTCATAAAAAATTTCAGAACATGGACCGCATGGGCCAGTGCTCCCCATACTCCAAAAGTTATCATCTGTTGCAATTCTTATAATTTTATCACTTGAAAAGCCACTTATCTTACGCCAAATCTCGTACGCCTCATCATCAGTGTGGTAAACAGTTATGGATAATCTGTTTTTATCAAGAGATAACTCCTGAGTGATAAATTTCCACGCAAATTCTATCGCGGTTTCTTTAAAGTAATCACCAAAGCTAAAATTTCCAAGCATTTCAAAAAATGTGTGATGCCGAGTTGTATAGCCAACATTTTCAAGATCATTGTGTTTACCGCCTGCTCTTAGGCATTTTTGACTTGAGACAGCACGCTTCATTCCAGTTTTTTGAGCACCAGTGAAAATATTTTTAAACTGCACCATGCCAGCATTTGTGAACATGAGCGTTGGGTCATGCTCTGGAATCAAAGGAGAAGAAGAAACCTGCTCGTGCTCATTACTTAAAAAGAATTTTACAAACCTTTCTCTGATTTCACTTAACTTCATTATTTTTATTGAGAGTATTTATGAATAATAAGCTGCAATGGAAATAAAATCAATTCATCAATCTAAATATTAATATATATATTACTTAGCATTGTATATATAATTCCTATGTAAAATTTTTAATAAAAATTATAGACAAAAATAATTTATCCATCATATATATAGTAATATTTATTAATTAATTTAAGGAGTGTGAAATGCCAAAAAAATTCCAAAGTACTAAGAATAGCATACGAAAGAGAGAAACCATAAATAAGCAGAAGATGGATAGTCCAACAATTAAAATTGCGTCTGAATTAGAAAATATAGAACAAAACAGAAGGATAGAATTTTCAATTAAAGGAGAGGGTTTAATAATAGATTACCTCTCTATATCTTCTAGATATGCGGGAATAGGCTTTATTACAGGAGAAGTAAAAACAATATACATTGCTCCAGAAATTCTTGAATCGACAATAGATAGAATTGTTTCAGGTCTTAAGAGTAGAAAAATACAAAGTAATAAAGAATATAATTTTAGAGAGTTTGACAAAGCATATCTAAAAAATCTTTGGGATAAGGAAATAACAACTAGTTCACAAGAGCTGAAAGAGATAATTGATGAAAATATGCAAATTAACCAATTGGGAGGATTTACTACTGAAGGGGCTGATTATCAGATGAAAGAAGGTAGCGAATATGTAACTATAGAATCAGCTTCTTTAGAAAAACAAGAATTCGATTTTGCATCAAGCAAAGCAACTACTCAAGAGATTAATGACGTAATAAATGAAATAAAAGAATCAAATGCTAGTGATGGAATTACACTTGAAGATATTTCCCATTTTGGTCACAATTCAAAAGAAGTATTAGAATATCCTATATTTAATAGTACGGATGTGGAAGGGCCTAAATTACCGGAAATAAATGGAGGACAATATATAAGAATATCAGCAGCAGGGATTGCTGGTGGTATATTGGGAATGTTAGTTTTAGGGGCTGTTGGAGGATTAGGATATTTGATATGGCACAGAAAAAATAGGGAAGGTAGCTACGATGTTGAAAAAGCACAGAGAAGCAATGGTGAGACGGAAAGCCTTTCTGAGGATAAGGAAAGAGAATCTTTGCTCAGCAGAGTAAGCAATGCCACATCAGTAGCACATCTATCTTCTCAAATTAGCACCGAATATTAGCGCTTGTCCAAACTAGGGGATGTTTTTTAAACATCCCCAAAATTCACATACAGGATTCTTTAATAAATCAATAGAATTGTATATCCTGTTTTAATATTTCCTTTACTAAATCCACAACTTTTTCATTTAATAATTTTGGTGTTAATGCTACTCTAAACCAATTAGCTATATTTACCTTGTATAATCTTGTTTCCCATATTGTTTATTATATGAATAGGAATTGGTATGAGAACTTCTAGTAACATGCACCTTGTGGTAAGAAAAAATCAATATATTCACGATAAATTCACCTCATATCTGTGTTTTATATGTGGAAATTGGAATGGAAATTTATGTAGGCAAAGAAAAAAGAATAGCAAATGTGGTAACTGAGCACTGGAGTGATATAAAAGGATCAGACAGAGATTGGCCAGAAAGGCATGAAATAGACACTGCAGAAATAATGGAGTCGTGGCAGCATTGTTTTATCATTGAAGTCAAAGATCAAGGTTATATTTGTGAAAATGCAGGAGAAAAGGCTGTTGAATTCTATGGTTTTGAGAAAAAGACGCGCATTGATAATAAGTATGCAATTGATGCACCATTTTTGCGACTATATAAAATAGATGCAGTCATTGATAAACTTGATACTGTAATAGAGAGTAAATGCCCGATCAATGAAGAGGAAGAAAGTGAAAGTGTTAAAATGAGGCAAGAATTGTTGCCACTTGGGAATAAAGAAGGTATAACACACATATTGGGCGTAATTACTTTTAAACTCCTTTAATATACAATTTTAATTTGATTCTTTAATAAAATTATTTATACTAATGCTTAATTACTATTAAAGAACTCAATAGTAGTGCTTGTAAATTTATTTGGAATATGAAGAAAATAAAATTAAAAACCAAATCTTCTGTGAAAAAGCGCTTTCACCTTACAGCTAAGGGTAAAGTTATTTCTACTCAGTCAGGCAAAAGGCATGGCATGATAAAGAGAAGTAAATCTAATATTCGTAATCAGCGCGGTACAACGATTCTTGGTAAATCTGACTCGCGTATAGTTAAGCTTTATATGCCTTATGGTATTTAACAAAATGGAGGTAAAATAAAATGGCTCGGGTAAAACGTGGAGGCACTACTCACGCTCGTCATAAAAAAATATTGAAACTGGCAAAGGGTTATAGAGGGCGCGCAAAAAGTTGTTATAGAGTTGCATTACAAAGAGTTGAAAAAGCACTGCAATATGCTTATAGAGACAGAAGAAATCGTAAACGTGATTTTCGTGGTTTATGGATAATACGTATTAATGCAGCAGTAAGAGAGCATGGGCTTACTTATGGTAGGTTTATGCATGGTCTTACACTTGCTGGAATTGATTTAAATAGAAAAATTCTGGCTGAGATGGCCGTTAATTATAAGGATGATTTTGCTAAATTAGTAGAAGCTGTAAGCGGTAAATTAGCAGAGAATTCTTAAAGCAAAGATACCTGAAAGCATGAGAATTATTTTCATGGGATCACCGGAATTCGCTGTTAGTACACTAAACTTACTATTGAAATCACAGAATGAAATAGTAGCAGTATACACCAAGGCTCCAAAACCTTCGGGGCGTGGACAGAAGCCAACGAAATCTCCAGTACATGTTATCGCTGAAGAAAATAACATAGAGGTATGTACTCCTATCTCTCTAAAGTTTTCAGCAGAGCAAGAAAAATTTAGAAATTTCAAACCAGACGTTGCAGTTGTAGCTGCGTATGGATTGATACTCCCAAGAGAAATTTTGAATATTCCAAAATATGGTTGTATTAATATTCATCCTTCATTACTACCAAGGTGGCGTGGTGCAGCTCCGATACAGCACACAATTTTAGCAGGAGATCAAGAAACCGGGGCTAGCATTATGCAATTGGATGAAAGATTAGATTCCGGCCCTATTTTAAAACAGGAAAAATTTCTTATCGAAAAGAACGATAATTACAAGACATTGCATGATAAATTATCTAAGCTAGGCAGTGATTTACTGCTGAAAGTGCTAAACGAAATTGAAAAACAGGTTCCCTTAAAACAGAACGATAATGATGCATGTTACGCTGACAAAGTGGAAGACTATAAAATTTATGCAAGTGATGCTTGTGAAGTTGGTTATAGAAAGGTTAAAGCGTTTTACCCAAAAGCGTTCATCAAGATAGATAATAAACGTATCAGGATACTTGATGCTGACTTTGAAGCTTTTGCTTCAGAACAAGGTGAGATCGTTAATGATAACATGCACATAAGTTTAAAAGGTGGCACTTTAATTCCTAAAGTTGTACAAATGGAAGGGAGAAATCCTTGTAGTATTGAAGATTTTATTCGTGGCTTGAAATCAAGTATGGTAAAAAAATTTATAAAATAGACTACTTTGAAGGGAAGGTTAGGAGGGCTAAAGCAACTTCTACAATTTGGTATTCCGCTGCTTGGGTTCACACACAGAAGAGTGTTGTCGAATTTGATAATAATGCTTCTGGTTGGCAACAATTGTTTAAAAAGTTTTCAGATATCTTACCTAATTCTTTAGTAACTTTAGAAAATACAGGAAATTGGTTTATCGCATTTTCTTATTGACAAGAATATCGCTGCCCAAAAGCTTTATCTTGTCTCACAGAACTTTAGCAAAGTCTAGACAAAAAAAAGTTGCCAAAAAACCATTGACTTTTTTAACAGTCAGATAAATAAGCTCAATAATGCCATACAAAAAATCATTGATAAAAATCTAGAGTTACAGAAGCGCCAAAAAATTCTGAGAACAGTGCCAGCAAAGTTATCTCAAGATTTTGTGTGTCTGATGCCCGAGCTTGGCTACTTAAACAGAAAAGAAGTAGCAAGTCTTGCTGGCGCATCCAAAAGAAAGTGAAAAAGCTATTGGTTATCGAAGAATAACAGGCGGTAGGAGCAATGTTCGTACTAACTTATATCAAAAGGAATAGAAGCAAACGATCAAGATTTTAATGGTAACGCTAGGCTGCATAAAGCTAGCCATAATGGTAACACTAAAACAGTTAAGCTCTTATTGAAGCTTAAGGTAAACGTTAATGCTGTTACTAAATGTAACAGAACTCCCTTGCTACTGGCAGTTAAAAAAGGCCATACAAAAATTGTGAAAATGTTATTGGAAGTTAGAGCCAATATGAACATTTATGAGCAACAAGGTTTTGCACCTCTACATCTTGCTGTTCAAAAGGATTATTTTGATATAGCTCAGCTGTTAACAGAAAAAGGTGCAGACCTTAACATTAAGTGTAATAACGGTCATACCGCAATAGATATATTCATTAGCAAGGCTCATAGCAAAAAAACATCGAAGAAAATTACAAAAAATTTTGTAGATTTTTGATGCTTTACCTGAAAGAGCTACATAGTAAACACAAAGCCTGTTGCATACTTTCAACCCTAGCTCTAAGCTTAACAATTATAGGCTTACCATTTATCTTCAAGCCTATAATTAAATACAGAGAAAGAAGTAAAATATATAAAAAAACTAAGGCTATGCTGATCTACATTTAAGTACAAGATAGAGTGTGCAAAAAGACATATATAGCTAACCCAAGCAAGGTTTCTCCGCGTCATACTGCCGCGGTGCTAACTAGTAGCGGAATGACGGTTGTCTAAGTCAGTTTAGCTATAGCCAGTGTAGGTCAAGCTAATATATGACAATTATCTGCTCGATGAAAACGAAATTAAATACATTTTTAATATTTTTATAGAAATCTATTAGTATAGATTTCGTATGCTATTCTAATGGCCATTTTTAAATGCTTAATGCTCCTTTTTATTATTTCTTGCACACACCTGCCTACTAAGCAACATCTCACTAATATAGGCAACGAAGATCATCATGATATAGGTGAGCACGATTATTCGTTGCAGCAATACAACACCTCTTTGGAGATTAATGAACCGGCAATACCAGAAATTATACCTTTACCAGTAGAGTTTCCCGATCTTACAATCAGTAATCAGCTTATTTCTATTAATGTTAGTGAAGAAGTATCAGTAAAAGATTTGCTGATTGAGATAGGAAAACTTTCTGACGTTAACTTGGATATGGACCCAAAAATATCAGGTAATATTATTTTAAAGCTAAAAGATAAGGATATAAACGAAGTAATTCAGAGTATAGCAAATAGCGCCAAACTGCGTTACTCAATAAGTAATGGTGTAATTAGAATTGAGCAGGACTTGCCATACGCGCAAAATTATTACGTAGACTTCATCAATATTCAACATTCTGCTCAAAGCAGTTTCGTCATTAATAACAATATTACTAACAGTGATGGAAGTAACACTGATAGGGACTATAACAATGTTATGAAGTCTCAATACAGTAGTGACTTATGGAATTCATTAGAAAAAGGCTTGAATGCAATAATGGATGTTAACGGGGTGGATGATGGCGAATTCCTTTCATCCAACAGAGAAGCTGGTGTTATTATTTTGAATGCTAGAAAAGATATCCACAAAGCTGTTGAAGAATATATTAATAAGGTTAAGAAATTAGCGTCTTCTCAAGTAATGATAGAGGCAAAAATAGTTGAAGTTGTGTTAGATGACAAATATCTTTCTGGTATAAACTTAAATGATCTACATGATGGAGCCAAGTCTACAATGGATCACGATAATTCCATCATTAATCTAGCAATGAGCTTTGGTGCGAGGGATTTAGGGAACTTAGTAAAAAATTTAGACAAATTTGGCACTTCAACTGTAATTTCAAGTCCTAGAGTACATGCTATAAATAATCAGCAAGCGATGATTTCATTTACCAAAAACCATATTTATTTTACTTCCGATATACAAAAAGATACTAGAAACTCTAATCAGACCTTAATTACCAAGATGAATAGCGTCCCAATAGGTGTTGTGCTAATAATCCACCCAAGCATTAACATTGATACTAGTGAAATATTCATGGATATACATCCAACTTTATCAAGAATTAACGGCTACGTTAAAGATCCAGATATAGAGTACGTCGCACAGCAGAGTAAAATGAAATTAAATAGCGACATTCCAATTGTTGAAATCAGAGAAATGAACTCTATGTTAAAAATTAAGAGCGGTGAAATTATGGTAATCGGTGGGCTTATAGAGCATAGAGAAGATAAGCAAAGCTTATTGCATCAGAAGTCAAAAAGGCTAGCGAATAACATTAGAACAGTAGAAACTGTCATTTTTTTAAAAGCAACAATCGTACCAACATTTGGTTTGTTAGATAGAAAAGATAAGAATTTGTATATGTTGAATAATTACTAAAAATTAAATATCAAACCAATTTCAATATTGTGAGTAGATATGTCATCTGCAACAGGTATCGGAACGCTAAAGTAACGATAGCCGAGAAAGGTTTTGACTTCTGGGATTATTGAATAATCAACACCAAGTTTTATTTGATAAGCAAACCAAGGAACATTAAGTGGCATTGAATTTTGGGGTGACCCACTAATCCTTTTTAATCTAAAAACTGTTGGCCCTATACCAAGACCGATGTACGGAGCAAATTGTGTACCCTGAATGCTGGGGTTATAATAAAGGTTTAATAAAAATGCAAACACGCTTGCTGATTTATCAAATACCGGAGGAGAATTACTATTTTCAATATTGACTTTAGAATACATGGTTTCAAAATCACCTCGGCCATTTTCCCCATCATAGTAACCTAAAGATATGCTGCTGAGCCACTGGAAATCAATTTTACCATCAAATTTCTGTATACTTTCAATTTCATTTGCCACTATATTTTTTATTATAAAACCATAATGACTTTCAACTAAAGTTAGGACTCTTTTTCCTATTTCTTGTATACCCTTTACAAATGTTTCTGAATTATCATGGTATACCTTACCACCGTTAGCACTAACATAAAAATCAAGTTTTTTTGATTTTTCTTTTGTAGGCTCAGCTTGATCTGCAATACGTGACCACATATTTTTCTGATCAGCGACTTGGAGAATAGAAGGTTGCTTAATAGGACTACTTTCAAGTTCTTGATATTTTAAATCATTTATTAGTATTTCTTTTTCAGTACCCTCTTCAGAACGTATTACACTTTCATCATTGTCTGTTTCTAATTTTAAGGGTTGTACTTGCTCAATGTGTGTACTATTACTAATATAAGTAATAAAAAAATAGACACATGGAATGAAAATTAAAAATAAAGCAATAGATATTTTAGTTATCACAAATGAACCCATAATTATCATTTATATTATAACTACTATATCATATATTTCTTTAATGTACAAAAAATTAAGGTAAGATACTTCCGATTAGATAATTATTTTCCACTCCTTTAACATTAACTTTCACAATACTCTTGGCTTGAGCTTTTGGTTCAAGCTTTACTAATGCAAAATTTTCTGTTCTACCGATATGATTTTGCTCAACCAGAACGCTTTGCTCGGTGCTGAGCAAAGATTGATAAAAACTGCTCATCATTTCCTTATTCACCTCTCTTAGGTGCTTTACCCGTTCTTTACGTACATTTTCTGGTATTTGCGGCATCCGTGCAGCAGGTGTATTTTTCCGCTCTGAATATGGAAAAGCATGTAGGTAAACTACATTTATTTTTTTTAGTAGATCAACCGTATCCTGAAACATTTCATCAGTTTCTGTTGGAAATCCAGCAATAATATCAGCGCCAAATGCTATATTAGGCCTCAAGCTCTTCATTTTATGACAGAATGCTATCACTTGTTCTCTGTTGTGACGACGCTTCATTCTCTTTAGTATTAAATTATTACCAGATTGTAGACTCAAATGTAAATGAGGCATAAGTCTTGACTCATTAGCTATTAAATCCATTAATTCGTCGTCAACTTCAGCAACATCGATAGAGGAAAGTCTTAGCCTCTTCAACTCTGGTATATCCTTTAAAACTCTCCTAATCATTGAACCAAGTGATGGCTTAGCAAACAAATCTGTACCAAAGTCAGTAATATCAACACCTGTAAACACTACTTCTTGATATCCATTTTCTACAAAGATTCTAATTTGCTCTACAATATTGTTTATTGGCACAGATCGATTATCCCCTCTTGCCTCAGTAATTGAACAAAATGTGCAGCTATGATTACAACCATTTTGAATTTCAATAAACGCCCTTGATTTATCTTCAAATCCATTAATTAGAACAGGTTCTACTTGGTTATCACTGACTAAGATTTTATCGTCATTTAGTAAGTAATTTTCAGCTTTTAGCTTATCTTGATTACCCAGCACTTTACTCACACCAGGAATATCGCTATACGCTTCAGGATCCAACTGAACAGCACAACCAACAACGATAATTTCTTTACTTGGGTCATTTTTATAGATCTTACGTATTTTTTGCTTTACTTGGCGTTCTGCTTCGTTTGTTACTGCGCAGCTATGCACCACAACAACATTTTCTCTCTTTGCTTTTTTTAATGCTTCTTTGATTAACTCACTCTCGTAAAAATTTAGACGACAACCAAATGTTATTACTTCATTCATGCTAGTATTCTTTACAATTTAATTATTATATCAAACATCCAAGCAAAATGACCATTGTTTTGGTAGATAAGTGCTATACGGACACTGGGATCCAAGTATCATTTGAACACTCCCAAACTTATCACTTTATGCCACTGGACTTCATCTAAAATTTCTACACCTAATTCCACTGCCTTTTTATATTTGGATCCTGGTTTTTCTCCTGCAATTAGGTAGTCAGTTTTAGCAGAAAGAGGTGAGCTGACCTTTGCTCCTAGAGTTTTGGCTCTTACTTTTGCCTCTCCTCTACTCATAGCAAGTAGCTTACCAGTAAACACTATAATTTTATTATTTAAAACAGAGTCACTAGAGTTGGAGTTCACAGGAAGAATTTGAAGACAAGCAATAAGATCATTTAACATTTTGATGTTATGTTCCTTAGAAAAAAATGATTCCAAAGATTCAGCTACTTTTTTTCCTATGCCGTCTATACTGACTAGCTCAGTATTATCTGATGACAGTTCAATCATCGAATTATACCAATTATCATAAGAAACATAATAATCTGCAAGCAATTCTGCTGCAACTTGGCCAATAAATCTAATACCTAAAGAAAATATAAACCTATCTAGAGTTATTACCCTTCTGCTTTGTATAGCATTTAATAAATGAGCTATTGATTTCTTGCCCCAACCAGACTGTTCTTCCAGATTAAATTCATCCAATTTTTCTTCTAAAGTAAAAATATCATGGATTTGTTTTATCAGACCAAGGTCGTAAAAAAACTCTATCTGCTTATCACCAAGGCCAACAATGTCAAATGCATCTTTCGATACAAAATGCTTTAGTTTTTCTATTATTTGAGCTTTACAGGCACATTCCTCAGGACATCTTACTGCTGCCTCTCCCTCAACCTGACGTACTTTACTACCACATTCAGGGCATACTTCAGGAAACACAAATTCAGGTGTATTTGGAAGACGAGAATCTCTGCTTACTTCAACGATCTGGGGAATTACATCACCTGCCCTTTTAATTGTTACAATATCTCCCTCTCTTATGTCTTTACGTTTTATCTCATCTTGGTTATGCAGACTTGCTCTACTAACTAGCACCCCACCAACATTGACTGGCACTAAATCTGCAACTGGAGTTAAAACCCCTGTTCTACCCACCTGTATAAATATCTTATTTAACTTTGTTTTTGCATAAACTGCAGAAAACTTGTATGCAAGTGCTGAGCGCGGTGCTTTGTGAGTATTCCCTAGACGATTTTGTAGTTCCAAATCATTTACTTTATAGACTATTCCATCAATATCATAATCCAAGTTATAGCGACAATTATAGACCTCGTTATAGAACTTCAGCATTCCATCCAAACTACTCGTTAAGGACTGATGCTCATTTACGCAAAAACCAAGTGCCTCAAGCTTATTTAGTATTTCACTTTGACTTTTCTCTGCTCCACCAATCAAAGAATAAGCAAAATATCTAAGTGGTCTACTTGCTGTAATGTTTGCATCCAATTGCTTTAAAGAACCAGCGGCTGCATTTCGAGGATTGGCAAATTCATCATTTTCATTTAACTTTAAAAAGTCGCTGTTACTGATGTATATTTCACCTCTTACTTCTAGTCTTCCTTGCACACCTTGCAAAAACTTAGGAAAGCCTTTTATTGTTGCAACATTGTGAGTGACATCTTCCCCTAAAAAACCATCACCTCGAGTTGCAGCTTTAACAAATCTTCCATCCTCATAAATTGCAGAAAACGACAACCCATCAATTTTTGGTTCACATAATATCTCTATTTTGTCCTCAATTAAAAACCTCTTTATTTTAGACAAAAATTTCTCTACACCTTGTTCATCATAAGCATTCTCAAGGGAAAGCATAGGTTCTTGATGTTCCACCTTAGAAAACCTCTCATCAGGTGGAGCACCAACACTATCTTGTGTTGCATAAGCTTCTGGAAGTTGTGCCTCTATTTCAGCTAACTTTTTCTTCAGTTCATCATATTCAGCATCACTTATCTCTGGCTTACTTTTTTGATAATATAAGACATTATGATAATTTATTTGATCTTGCAGTTTTTCTCTCATCTTTTCTAAGTTAGTCATGATACCAATATAATGCTACATTAGCCTTTGTCGTCAAGCTGTGAATTTTCTTGAATTCATCATATGGTCTTAATCCATCAAATATCAAAGGTGCTACAATGCTATAGCCATACTTATTCTTCTCTCGCTCAATTGTATTAGCAGATCTCACTTGCTTTAGCCATATATTTATATAAAATTAAAATAAATTAGAGTAAACAATATTGCTGTTTAAATGCTAACAAGATTCGCTCCAAGCCCAACTGGCTACCTCCACGTAGGAAACGTACGAACTGCCTTGGTTTGTTGGATGTACACACGTAATCAAAATGGAAAATTTTTACTTCGTTTTGATGATACTGACCTTCAGCGTTCAGATGTCAAATATATAAATGATATCATTGAAGACTTGAAATGGATTGGCATAGATTGGGATGCAAGTTTCAAGCAATCAGAGCGCTTTGAGCGTTACAATAAGGTGTTTTTGCAGTTAATAAAAGAAGGGCATATTTATGCATGCTATGAAACAAGAGAAGAGTTAGACATTAAACGAAAATTGCAGTTAAAACAAGGACTTCCCCCGGTATATGACAGAAGCGCGTTACTTCTAACTGAGCAAGAGAAAATTCGTTATGAGCAAGAAGGAAGAAGACCACATTTCAGATTTAAGTTGGATAGAAATGAAGTTGTTAAATGGAATGATGAAGTTAAAGATGAAATAAATATTGCAACCAGTAGCATAAGCGACCCTGTGGTAAAAAGAGAAGATGGAATGTACACATACATGTTACCTTCTGCTATCGATGATGTTGACTTTAATGTAACCCATGTTGTACGTGGGGAAGATCATGTAACTAATACAGCAGTGCAAATCCAAATGATTAAAGCATTAAAAGCGAAAATTCCTATGTTTGCTCGCCTTTCTCTGCTACATTTTGATGATAGCAAGATATCGAAACGGAAAGGCGGGCTGGATATCAAGTCCATAAGAGAAGATGAAATTGAACCAATGGCGCTAACTAGCTATTTAGTGAAGCTCGGAACATCTGATCCGATAGAAGCTTATGTTGACATACAGTCTTTAATTGACTCATTTGACATTAAAAAATTTAGCTCAGCATCTGTACAATTCAGCTTGAGTGAAGTATACAAGCTAAATAGCAAAGTTCTGCAACAAATGCCATTTGAAATTATACAAGAACGTTTAAATCAAATTGGAGTGGACTCCTCAGAGTTTTGGTATTTTATAAGGAACAATATAGAAAGGTTTTCTGAGGTGGCCAAGTGGTGGAAAATATGCAAATCCGATATAGAGTCTGTGATTCTTGATAAGGAGCTTATAAAAATTGCGTTCAATGCATTGCCTCAAGGCGATTGTAATGAAAACACGTTGTCAGAATGGGTCAAAACTATTCGACAAACAGTGGATATAAAGGCAAAAGACCTATTTACGCAGTTGCGTTCAGCTTTAACAGGAACAGAAACAGGACCAGAGCTCGCTAAATTATTAATTTTTATCGGCAAAGAAAATATCATTGCAAGGTTAAAAGAAAAGTGAAAACCAAGGTGTCCGTTCAGCAGAGTGGCAAAATAGGTAGACAAGATAAACCAAAAAATCAAGAAAAAGTGAGTTTACAAGGGAATGTTCAAAAAAGTGTGTCAAACCGCATTTTTAATTCAACTCAATTTTCAATCTGCCGGGAAAGAAGATATCAAGTTGAGAAATAGTTAAAGCCCAATTGGGTATGGCCATAGTCCAATTTTGCTCTGCCTTTTTTATAGCACAATATACCTGTTTA
>CACPSE010000036.1:0-14745 GCA_902636535.1 uncultured Wolbachia sp.
TAAATTCCACAGTTGTTCAGATAGTTTGCTACTTCCCAATAAAAATTTATCCCCTTCCTCTTCTATACTAGTAACCGGAAAACATGCGTTTATTTCCCCTAAGTTCCAGCTATCTGATAATACTATTTGTGCCTTAGCAAACTTAATTGCCGGTAATAAGCTCTGTGGTAGCGGATATAGCGCTTTGAAGTTATACCACACATGATTCCTTTCATAAATACCGTTATAGTTCTTAGTATGAGGCTCGGTTTCTCCAAGTATTGCTACATCTAGGCGATATATATCATTGCTCAAAGCTTGTTCATAATGATTGCGTAGATAGTTCTCTATAATCCTAACAACTGGACCACTAGACCTGAAAAAATTTACTCTCCCAAATGATAACACTGGTCCATCTTTTTCGATCTTTGTACCAGAGTAGTCTGATAATAAGCTGCCAAAAAAGCTTTCATCTAAAATAAATCTTCCAATATTATAGTGGTCATTGAAAAGCCTCATTAGCCTCGATCTTGCTGGCAATGATAGTTTTGCTAGTTCTACTACTGCATCCACGAAGAAGTCGTTCGGAACATCTCTTATCCCTACCTGCAACTCAAAAAAGTGTTTACCGGGTGGCTCTTCAATGATCGTAATATCTTCTATATTTGCCCACTTTAATGCTATTTTCAGTGAGGCAGGTGTGCCACGCAGTCTTTGAAATTTTATTCCTTCTCTTATCGCCTTTCCTTTGTCTTTTACCCAACGCAGAATTTCCCCCAATCCATATTCTTCTATTATCCACGGTAGTATTTCATCTTTAGAATTAAACTTAAATCCTTTTATCCTGCTTGGATCAACTTTGTAATCGATAGCCTCTACTATGGCTCTTTCTTCTTTTGTGCTATTAGGTGGAAGTAACATTAGCTTTTGCCCATTAATTCGATTTCTAGCTTGCCTAAACAAACGCACTCATTCCCCAGTACCACAACATCTTTTCTTGGCTCTATTAATTCCACGTTTTCTACCCCTTCTACAAATAGATTTGCTATGATCCATGATTTTGTCACCTTCCATCCCAATCTTTTCGTTGCTTCAAATTTTTCGATAAATTTCTTCTTCACCGTTTCAATAATATCCGGTCTTTTAATGCTAATTTTGCTGTGGATATCTATTTCAATAATATTGCAACCAACTACTGTTATCGTATCTGTCAATACCCTTATATCATCCCTGGTGACTCGCTTTCTTACAATATCAAGTAGTTCTTCAGATGCTATGCCATTTGTGGATAACTCCGTGGATAAAATCGAGATCTCTACACTCCCTGGCACTTTTGATTCAACCAGCGCATCCTTTACTCTTCTATCTGCTGAGAGAGCATGATATCGATAATGTTCTTTACTTCCTCCAGTTGACCAGCCTTTTATTTTTGCCTTGATTCTTTTTCTAAATCGTTCATCTTCTTCTCCATCTTGCCTCTCTGCTCCATAAAACTCAGCTAAATTATCAAGTTCTTCCCCCCTTGCAAACTTCAGTAAGTTGCTCCTTGCCGCTTCGTTTATTCTTTCTCTCAGCAAAAGTTCTCGCCATGCTGCTACCTCTAAAATCTTTATTGCTGGGTCACTTTCTACTAATGCCGTAAAACTTTCATCACGACTTACTAATTCTTCTTTCATCCGGGAAAAAATCTCTTCAAAGTTCAGTGGTTCGATAATATTTGGCTGCTCCATCTCTATACCATAATCCCATCAAAATGAATATTTTTCCCATTTGGTAGATAAATACCATCTAATGAAATATTGACCTTTCCTTCTTTCACTTCTGTAATTTTTACTTTTTCTAACTTAAATCTTTGCTCCAACTTTTGTAGAGCCTCTGCTACTGCTGCATAGATTTCCAAAGTTAAATCCCTATTAATTGGCTTATCTACTAATTCAAGTAGTCTTGACCCATAATCCCTTCGCATAACACGTGATCCTATCGGCGTGGTCAGTATGTCAACTATCGATTGCTTTAGATGGTTTAATCCTTCCAATTCCTTTCCCGTGCTAGCATTCATGCCTCTCATTCTGCAAATACATTTTTGCTATCACCCATCACATGAAAACCACACGATACCAAGTCACCTGTTCTTGTTATGCCAATATCATTAACAAATACGCTATTTGATCCCTGAGTTAGTTTCTCCCCTAGAGTTAAGATATCTCCTTTTCGACACACAGATCTACCGTTTACAAAAACATCGCTGCTTCCACTCATACAAACATGTGCTGGTATTCCACTGCAATAATCCCCTATACAAACCACAGCTTTAGCCATACTTAATTAAGGTCGATTCTCTTTGCTTTGAGTTTTATGCCTCTCTTGGTAATCTTCATACTTGATTCTCCTACTTTCAACGTTATTTTATCCACTACATCTATCTTAAGATGGTGCTTTTCTTGCTCATATGATAACTTTGTCCCATCTTGAAATTTTACACTATTTATTTCCTTTTTATTCTCCGGAGGGGGATATTTCTCCTGATATATTGCTGGTAATACTACCCCTAATGACAACTCTCCATATGGCGATAATACTATTACTTGCTCATCAATATTCGGCGCAAACCAACTTCTATCTTCTCCTGCTCTTGCCGTTACCCACGGAAGCCAATCCGTTAAAAATTCCCCTATTTTTACCCGCACTCTTGCTTTTTCATAATCTACTTCTTTAACTAGACCTATACGAATAATGTTCGCTAACTTCCTATTCAGCTCTGAAATTGCAAAATTATGCTCTAACATTTTCGCCAACACTTATTGTATGTGGTATGATACCAGTTTCTAACCACATTGATTGACCTGTATGTAGCTCGTGAACCCATTCGACCAACCACACCAAATATGCATCCAACTCTGGTTTAAAATCATCCCCTCCTGCTGATATAAATTCACCTGCTGAAACATTTTCCACGTCCCAAGTATTCTTATTCACTCCCCTTGCAATTTCCGCTGCCAGTGACCTTACCACTACCTGAGAATCCTCAACTGTTCCATCAACTACCACTCTTACCTCAAATCTTGCCCTCAACGCTAATTCCTCAGTCCCCGGATCTTTCCCTGGTTCTAAACTTGCAAGCTCTACAAATGCTGCTGGCGCTATTATTTCCCTACGTATTGCTGGATACACTTCGCACGTTTGTATTGCTGGGATTTCTTCTTTTAGCGTTTTACAAATCTTCTGATGTAGATCTCTCCAAAACATACGCTCTTAAATAAAATTAAGTTCATGGTCAAAATACTTCTCAAATACTCTCTCTACTTCATTAGAGACTAACTCTTTCATTGTTTCCCGAGCATGGGTATTTATTTTAATTTCATCTATTGGCAAAGACGTGGTATACCTTCGTCTGAAGATTCCTATATGACCATTTTTCATTGTTGCTATAAATGCTCCTTCATACGTACGGCTTCCTACTTTTGCTCCTATCTTTGTCTGTTTTATTCTCCCAAGTTTTGCTACTCCTATCCACTGCGAACTGAGCTTTACTACTGACCATAAGCGCTTTCTATTTGCTTTATCCACACTTAACTTTTTTCTCATTGCTTTTTTTGGTATTTGTTTTTCTTCGCTAACTTGTTTGACAGTTTGTGACCTTACCCATAGTGCTGTTTTGTTTAGTGCCCTCACCGTTGCTTTTTCCACTTTTTTCCTTTCAGCATCTATACTTTGTATAATACTACCGGTGACTTCGATGTTAATACGCATCTACACCCCTGACGCTTGAATTTTCCATAGCATTCCCGAATTGTCCCTAAGTGGTGGTGAATATACTTTGTACTTACGCTTATCAATAATAAAGATATCTCCTTGTATCTTGTCAAAAGCATCTGATGTTTTAAGCTTAAGCATTAGGTGGAGAAGGGAAGAACTTTGAATATCTCCTTAGATATAAAATCTGTGTGGTAGACAAGAGTTCCCTTCTCAAAAGTATAGGCTGAACGGTATCGTAGAAAGACCTAAATGGTTATAATTCTGTATCCACAAGGTTAGCCTTACTTTTCATTTTAATAGTAACGTATGGAGTTATATATGATCAACAACTTTTTGGGTATAGACATATCAAAAGATCGCTTTGATGTTTCTCTTTCATTCATAAGCAACAAAGGAAAACGTGAAACCAGGAAAAGGAGTTTCAAGAATAATGATCATGGGTTTCAAGGTTTACTGAGCTTTCTACAAAAGCATAATGTAGAACAAGTAAAAGCCTGCATGGAAGCTACTGGTTGTTATAGTGAAGCCTTAGCTGAATTTCTACACAATACTGGACATTTTGTGAGTGTTGTTAATCCAGCTTGTATAAGATTTTATGCAAAAAGTAAGCTTATACGACAAAAGAATGATCAGACTGATGCAGAGATAATTGCCGATTATTGCCAAAGACAGGAACCTATTCGTTGGGCACCACCTTCTCCTGAGTTAAAGAAATTAAAGCATCTTTATCGTTGCTCGGCTGCGTTAAAAGATGAATTGACATTAGTAAATAACCACTTAGAAAAAAAAGAGAGACTGCCTAAAGAAGTTGCAAATGCTTGGGAAGACCTTGCAATGAACATAAAACAAAAAATAGAAAGAATAAAAAACTCCTTACGTGAACTATTAAATAAACACAAAGAATTGTTGGAAAATTTTCAACTTCTATTGACCATTCCAGGAATAGGAGAAGAATCAGCAGTAGCTATTTTGGCTGAAGTTCCTAACATAAAAGCTTTCAAGGATGCCAGGCAATTGGCAGCATATGCTGGAGCTATACCACGAAATATAACGTCAGGTACGTCTGTACATGCCAAGCCCAGATTAAGTAAATCCGGTTCACGAACATTATGTAAGGCAATGTACTTTCCTGCCATAGTAGCTAAGAATCATAATCCTACTATTATGACTTTTTGCAAAAGGTTAAAAGAGAAAGGCAAGCATAACATGGCCATTGTGGGAGCTGCAATGCGTAAGTTACTCCATATTGTTTTTGGTGTTTTAAGGTCAAAGAAGGCTTTTGATCCAGATCATATCAAAAACTACAGAGCTAGGAGATTGGCTGAAAGTTTAGTGCTTTAAAATCAAAAAACGCTCCAATTATGTAAAATAGTATCTTACACAAATTTTGTAACTGGTTAGTGAATATGTTGATAAGTAAATTAATTTTATACGTACAAAGAAGCGGAAATTTACTTATCAACATATTCACTAACTATAATCTGTGTACCGTTACACAAAATGTGAATTGGAAGTATTTTTTAATTTTATGATACAGCTTGAACAATTTTTGTAATTTTTTTGTTGACTTGCAAGACGGTATCTACTACTGGCTGCAATACATCGAATATACTCACCTCCAAAATCAATATCTCCCCTACAAATTGTCCTTCACCAATCTCGTATAATTTATCTGGCTGTTGTTTTAATATTTGCACCATATATGACTTATCCTTTGATTCATACAACGCTTGCTGCCCTAGATGTGCAAAACAATCTGCAAATAATCTTTTAATATCTCTAAACATAATTTTTTAGTTGCTTTTTATTCTTTAGTTGATATAATGCTTCCTGTTCGGGGTATTAAAAACAATCTGCACTTAGCTTTACCTCACCTGTTATGCAGCAAGTTTTACAAGTATACCTGGGCGATGGCACATTGGTAGAGGGTTTGATTGGGTATGAAGGTCAGTCCCTCTATCAAATCTTCTTGGCTCTTGTTTTGCATAGAGCGGTTGTCCTAGTGTATTTACCGTTTCATTAAAGTCCGCTGGCGCAAAGTAAGTAGTAAATGTGCTTGCTGTACCAAGTGGAAAACAGTGACCTGTATCTTTCTCAATAAATCTTCTCACGGTTCCTTCAGGATCAGTTGCTTGTCCTCTGTATTCCTCAAATGTTATTCCACAAAACGTAAATCCTGATCTCATATCATTCCGAAGCGCTGCTCCTTCTTGCCATCTTTCATATGCTTCTTTTACTTTACTATGCGAAGTTAATGCATCAAAAAATTCAGGGCTTACCAAAGCATGTACTCCTGTCATATATTCACCACTTAGATTATCTTCTATATGCCGGAGTACTTCCATACACTTACGCTTTACATCTGTTGTTGCTATTCCCAGTGCAAAATTTACTACTTTTGGCGTAATTTCAAATTCGTTGTAAAGATTTAACAATTCACTGCCATCAGCGTCCAGAATAATCCCTTTCAACGCCCCCATTCGCAAATGTTCTAACGTTATCGCGTGCTTGTTCCTCATCAATTCCAGATGATCTGTTACCACGTTAGCCAACGCTTTCAGTTCATTCTCTGACCCAAATGCCCTTATCCCTTGCACTTCCTCAGGTAACACTACGTCATCATGGGGAATATGTGGTATCGTAAACGTTCTTATTTTTCGTTTTCCACGTTTTCCCACTGTTGCTGGTGCTCCGGGAACTTGCGTTGGTAATAGGCTCAAAACACCGTTTTGCTCTTCTATCGTAATATGTCGGAATCTTACCGATCTACTTGGAAATAAATTTAAGCTTTCTGTTCGACCATAATTTATCGGCAATATGTTTATTGCTTTAGTTAATTCCGTCATACTAAATGCTGAATTTGTAAATGGATTTTGCATGTTTTTTCCCCTTTAATGCTGTAGATGTTTGTTGGCTTTTAAGCCCTTTGCGAATGATTAAGATGTTTGCTGGGCTTCTAAACCCCTTTGCGGATAATGATGCCTCGTGCTTCAAGTTGCTTTATTGCTGCAGCTTTCTGCTCCTCTGTTATATTTGCTGGCCACACAACTGCATGATCTGCTAGCATTGCTATACGTGTAATGATTACTGCTTTGGTATTTTCTTTCACGTTTACATCACTTGCTATCACTCCTATAGCTGTTTGCGTACCATCTGTTGCAGTTGGATTGATAATCTTAATTACATTATCTTCAATATTACAGCCAACTACAGTACCCAAGCTTAGGTTTTGCCCCTTTGCTACTGTTATTTGGTCTCTTGAGTATAGATTTGATGCCTCATACTTTAATAGGTCACCAAGGTTATTTTGTTCGGTTATACAACTCATAAATGTTTCTCCTATGATTGTTGTCAATAAGAAATTTCATATTTTGTAAAATCTTTGAAAATCCAGTTGTTTTTAAGAGTATAGAAAATAGTTGTGAGAAACTTCCTAGCAGTAGCAATAATAGCCTTAGCAGAACCACGCTTTTTTTCACACGCTCGTAAAAACTTTTCAGATAAGGACTATAACGTATAGCAATCCAAGTACACTGTACTAAAGAAGTACGCCCAATTTTTGATCCACGTTTAGTAATTCTTCCAATTGTGCATTGTTGATTGGATTGAGAAACTCGCGGTACAACTCCAAAATAAGCTGTAAGTTTTTCAGGATTACTAAAATCATTAATATCACCAATTGTTGCAACAAAAACTGCTGCAGAAATCGCACCAATACCTTTAATGCTGATGAGATTATTAAATCCAGGAAGCTGCTGAGCAAAAGCTATAATTTCCTTTTCAAGTTTTTTGAGACTTTCTCGAATGACTTCCAGATTACTGCTAATCACTTCAATCTCAACCTTTTCCAAGTGACTCCAATCATGTTTACCAAGAGAGCATTCAAATCCCGCTTTGATTGTCAGTACTTCCTTTTTAATCTTTATTCCGTGGTAATTGAAAAGTCCATGTATTTTATTGATTAAAGATACCCGTGATTTTACTAACTGATCTCTTGTTTTAAGAAGAGAAGCTAACTGTTGGCATTGTTTGCTCCTGCATTTTGCTTCAGGCAACATATCTTTGCTGAGAAAAAAAGCAATAGCTCTTGCATCATGTTTATCTGTTTTGTTCACAGAACGACGAATAACTTCAAATTGCAAGGGAGCAACCACAACAACGCGCTTAACGTAAGGTGACACTTCATCATAAAAGAAACAGCTATTTCCCGTTGCCTCTAAGGCTACTTCATCTGTTTCTTGAAGATTTTTGATAAAATTACCTAAATCCTGTAAGCGAAACGTTTTAATATACTCTGGTTTTTCCTGTTCTAAGTAGCAAGCAGTGAAACTATTAGTATGTAAATCAACCCCTATGTAACGCATAAATCTTCTCCCTTATTGAATACTCCAACATATCAGAGTAGAATATTACCGGTTGGTCCATTCTCCTATACGCGGTCACTAAATTTTATAGGCCGCACGATGGTTTTCGGTGGCAGGGGCGATTAATCTCCTTCACGAGGTCTTTTTCCTATACTGCAAAAAGCAGAAAGGGCCTCACAAACATTTTCAATCTGCCACCTATCCACTCTGAGAAGGTATTATCTTCTCATGCTTCCAACCAAGCAATAACTATTCATACCATCTCCTTAATTGTTTTACCGCCGCTTTTGTTAGTGTTATATACGGCGGTTACAAGATTTGTTTACCGCGGTGTTTAAAGTTGCTATACGTCGCGGTGAAAACTTTATAATTGGCTATTCTGGCGGACTTGTTTACCGCGGCATTTGTAATTGCTGGAACCTAAATTTCTCAAATGCCAGATTGCGCTCGAGTTCTTGCTACCTGCATCATTAAATCTTCTGATGAACTTTGTGGTATTGTGCTCAGTATCTCTGTCTTCTTCGTTCTCTCCGCCAGTATCGACATTAATATCTCTTGGGCTTGTTTTGCGTTTACATCCTGCTCAATAAATTCTCCTATCTT
Source organism: uncultured Wolbachia sp. (assembly GCA_902636535.1). Classification (GTDB taxonomy): domain Bacteria; phylum Pseudomonadota; class Alphaproteobacteria; order Rickettsiales; family Anaplasmataceae; genus Wolbachia. The sequence goes on from CACPSE010000036.1 coordinate 8,703, forward strand.
CTCTGGCATCTTTGACAAATTACACAATCTTATTACCTCTAATACTTCCTTGCGGCACCTCTCATAACCTATTCGTTTTGATTCTTCCATTAACTCATCAGCATCGATGGTGTGGCCCTTATAGTTAAATTCAGCTTTACTCATATTGTTTCTCCTATCTATAAATTCAGAATATGTTATCACTTCATCAGCAAGTCCAATCTCTATTGCTTTCTCACCAAAATATAGCCCTGCTTCCGTTGATTTGATTTTTTCCGTGGAAAGATTCCTATTTCTTGCTACAAGCTCGACAAACATCTCATATAGGCGGTCTACTTCATCTTGTAAGCTTTCCACACTTTCTGATGTTATCGGCTCATGCGGATTTAAATCGTTTTTTCTCTTTCCTGCAAATACTGTGGTATATTTTATCCCCTGTTTTTCATCAAACCCACTTTGATCTATATGACTTGCTATTACTCCTATGCTTCCAACTCCTGAAGTCCTCGTTACCAATACTTTTTCAGCACTTGACGCTATTGCATACGCCGCAGAATACGCATCATCATTTGCTATTGCTACGATCTTTTTTAATCCCCTTGCTTCGTAAATAAAATCAGAAAGGTCGAATAAACCGTTTACTTCCCCTCCAGGGCTGTCTATGTCCAAAATTATTGTTTCTACTTCTTCATCTATTAAAGCTTTTTCTATCTCTTCACGTATCTTCTCATATGATGTCATTCCCAACATGTCATCAAAAGCTCCTGGTTTCTTGGTCAAAATTCCATGTATTGGTATTATTGCTATTTTTTCTACGTTGTTTTCTGCAGTGTGTTTTATGTTTTTAAACGTAGGGTGTTTTCCAGCATGTAATGACAATAATTCAAAACTCCTTTGCTCTATCATCATCGGCTTATTCATCCAATTTATTTGTGTCGTCATATGTTTTTAAAATTTTTTATTTGTGTCTGGGGCAATAAAAACCCATTTGTCATAGAAATAGAATTTTATATCATTTCAGCATTAGAATTCACATCAGAATCAAAACTTAAGCCCAGTTCACTCGCACGTCTTTGATCCTCAGCAATTTCTTGGTCTATTTCTTCTACATCATAACCTAGTTCTGAAACCCCTTCCGATCGACTCTTAAATCCATTTCTTACTGCCATTTGCTGTGCTTGCTGGTCTTTTAGTGGATCTACGTAAGCACACCCTTGCGGTATCCATTTTACCTCTTTTGCTGTTTCTTTTGCCCAATTTTCACCTATGTCCAGTTCTCCAGAGAGTAGTGCTAATTCTAGCCACCTATTCCATACTGGCCGGCAAAGCTGAAATACTACCACGTTATGCTGTAACATCGCGCACTTCCTACGAAACTCTATTAACCCAGCTCTTATTGATGAATAATTGACACCACTTAGATCTCCTGTTAGCTGCTCGTAAGTTATCCCTGTGCCTACTGCTATTGCCCTAAGCTGCTGTTTCATGAATGCTTCATAACTTCCCCCAACGTCTGATGGTTCCGAGAACTTAATATCTTCTCCGGGATCAAGTAATTGCATAGTCCCAGGTTCTAAGCCAGACAGCGCTACTCCATGTTCATTACTCTCTCCTTCTCCCATGATGTTTGCTTCAGGATCAAGTCTGGTAATAAATCCCGCAAACATTGCTGCAGTCTTTTTTCTGACTAATTCCGCATCATCGTATTGATCAAGTTCATAGAGCTTTAACAGTACACTGGACAACCATGGTACTCCTCGAATCTGCCCAGGTCTTAGTGGTCTATAGATATGTAAAACATCGTTTGCTGGCACTCTAACTGATTCTCCAAACGAGCCTTCACCCGGATGTTCTCGAAAAAGGTAATACGCTTCTCTTTGCCCAAGTCGGTTAAATTCAATCCCGTTTCTAATTACATTACCATTGGCAAGGGTTTGATTGCTCTTATTGTCTAAATGCTCTGACTCAAGTACTTGTAATTGCAACGGCACACAAAGACCATCTTCTCGTTTTCTTGTTCGAAGTCTTACAAAACATTCTCCTCCTTCTATCATGCTCCTACAAACCAAAGCTTGTAACCCATAAAATCACTTACTCCACTACTGTCTGCTTCATCTGTCCATCTCAGCCATAATTCTTGCACTTTTTTCCGAAATTCTCCATCCTTGGCTTTTGATTGCGGTTTTATTCCCGTTCCAACGCAATTACTCACTATCGTATCGATTATGTTTGCCGCATAGGAGTTCTTTCTTACCATGTCACGTGACCGACTACGCAGGCGTTCAAGGCTCTGGGAAAGTAAGCTATTTATACTTCCTACTTCTGGTTGAAAGTGCAATAATCTTCTTCCTGAGCCTGACGCATCCCAGGCCGAGCTCTTGATTTTTGGTTTGCGGAATAATTGTTTGAATGATTTGAGTAACATTTAGACTATTAATTGGGCAATAAATTGTTGCGCTATTTAAAATTACGTCAAGCTGCTGGAGAAAACAAGCTGTTGACATTTTCTATTTATGCAAGAGATTCCTGCACAAATGTCTTTTCTTAATGTTTTAGTAGATCTAATATTGCCTGCTTGTAAATGTTGTCCCTGTGTCCTATTGAAACAATAGTTACTTTACGTTCTGCAGTATTTACACGATAGACGACACGATAATCATCAACTCTTATTCTTCTGTGTCCTTTTAATCTATTACGTAGCAATACACCATTACCAATGGGATCAGTTGCAAGATACTCTCTTATTGCATCTTTAATTTTTGGCTTTATAGCTTCTGGTAAGGAGGGCAAATTCCTTTTAAGAACATGCTTAAGGTATTTTATAGTGTACCGCTTATTTCCAGATGTCTTCACTATCCTCTACTTCTTCTGAATCGTCAGCATCAAGCTCCCTAACAATTTTGGAAAACGCAATGTCTTCTGCTTCAAGCTCAATTGCTTCTTTGATTAGCTTTTCTGTTAATTTTTGAACAGACTGCTTAGTTGCTTTAGCTAGTTCAATAAGATGCTGTGAAGTTTTTGGATTGAAGGTTACATTAACTCTTGAGTTTACCATATGTTTAACCAAACCTAGATGTTACACTAATTATACAGTATCTCTTTTAATTTTTCAATAAGTATTTCTTTATACAATCCCTTTGTTCGTCGAAATCACAACTCTCCTCTTTACGTCCCGGATCTCCTTTAAATACTTAACAATTGGTTAACCAATTTCCTCAGCTTTTTTCCGTTAGGATAATTTTTTCCGCATTCAATTTAAACCATTAGATGTAGTCTCCCTGCCATAACATGCTCTATAGTAACGTCTGTTAAAAACGTACTCACTTGCTCATTAAAGCTTTCTCGATCATAAGGAATATCTTGTCTTCTACCCAATTCTTCTGATGTTCTTCCTCCAGCACTCCTAATAGCACCTTCTAATTCTCTAAATGCATTGTTATTTATTCTCGGCCTTTCATTTATTCTTGGATTATTACCTTGACTGTCAAACATAATTGCACAATCTAAAGCTGTAAACTGCCTGCCATCAAGAGTCATGATAGTATCATTAATGTGATCTTCTCCTAATTGATTGACAATCTCTAATGCCCTTGTATTACTACTCCCCAAAGAAATAGACCCCATTTCTTCAAGTAGTTCTCTTTGCAATCTTTCTACATTTCCTATCATGTTACCCCTATATTTATAAATTATCTAACGTACAGTATTACATTTTCACTTGTCAATTCCTTTATTCGTTGAAATAACAATCTTTCTCTTCACACCTGCAACTTTCAGCTCAGCTTTAATGCGTTGTCTTAAGCTCAAGAGGTCATTTATCTGCACTTCTCCGTACCTAACCACGTGATCGCCATATGCAATCGATACTACTCTTTCCCCGCTCTGTAGCTTCTTTATCGCTTCTTTTACTTGAGTTAAATATTCTTGGTTGTACATCAACTTTTCTCACTCAACCATTGACTTCTTCTCACTTTTTTTGACTTTTTAGCTTTTTCACCTACTAAACTCTCCCACTTACTCTCTGGCCAACGATCAATCCCCAGGGCAATAGACGCTGCTCTTGCGTAAACTCTGCAATCTAATACTTCATTTCGGTCTCTTATCTTTTGCCACTCTTGTTTGGTATATCCTTTTACTACTTTGGTAATTAGTTGCTCTGCGGTTAGCTGCTTAAAATATTCAGGTGGATATTCGGGAAAATGACAATATCCCGGCGCCCCTTCTGTTAAAACATTCAGCAACTGAAACAATTCTGACTTTAATATCGATACTCCAACTGGCCAGAGCTTTATTCCTCTTTTTAGCTTTTGTCCGCCAACTGTTACATCTACTCTACTTGGGCTGTTAAGCGGCACTAGGGCTTTGTTTACCCCTTTCACTGCCATTACTCTTCCCGATCCTTGATGACTTCTTACCCAATTGTATACCTCCTGTGTTGCATACCCAGCATCTACCGCCATCATACTTATCATGTATTCAAGCCCATTTTCACCGATAAAATGATGATTCAAGAGCTCTGACAGTTTCCCCCATACTTCTCCACTTCCAGTATCACCTTCTAATACCTGATAGTCTATTGACCAACTCTCACGACCCATACCCCATGCTACTACTTCTGCTTCTAAGCGGTCTTTTTGTACATCAACCCCTGCCGTTAACACTATTTTTCCACCTTTTGGCACCATGCCTATCGGAAAATTTTCTCGACGCTCAAATAGTTGCTTCCAGTCTGGTACTTCTCCCTTATCTACCCAGGTTTCTCCGAGTGTTGTATTTATCCAAACTTTTAGTAATTGTTCATTTTCCTTTGCATGCAGATAATCTTCCACTGCTTGTTTCCAACTATACCAACCAACTGGGCTATACAAGCTCGATAAATGAAACCCTATTTTTGCCTCTTTTTTTCCCTCCTCCCTAGTTGCTCTCCATTCACCTCTAGCTAGCATCTCTGTTTTTTGATGGTTTTCTATTTTGCCGCTGCATTCTATACACACATAATGGGCTGTTGAGGGATCTTTATCTTTCCACTTTATCTGTGGCCATTTCAGCACCTGATAGTGATCACAATGTGGACAAGGTACAAAAAAGTATCGTTTGTCTGAACTCTCAAATTCCTTCTCTATTCTGCTTATTCCGTGAACCGTTGGTGTTGAAACTAAGAATATTTTTCTCCGCGTAAATGTATTAGTTCGGGCTATGCTGAGTAAAACTGGATCTCCTTCTCCTCCTGAATCTCCTGGATATGCATCTACTTCATCTAAAAAAAGATATCTTACCGGCATTGAACGTAAACCCACTGGACTGTTGGCACCTGTTACTACTACCGTTCCTCCGGGAAATTCCTTACTTTGTACAGTGTTGCCTGAATCTCTCGACCTTGGGTCTTTTATTTTACTCCTTAAACATGGCGTATCTTCAATGAGCGGCGCAAATCTTCCCTTTGACCAACGCTTGCCCATTTCTACTGTTGGCTGTACTACCAGCATAGGGCCTGGTGTTTGGTCGATTATATATCCTATCCAGTTATTCCCAGCTTCTGTTCCGCCTATCTGCGCTCCTTTCATGAATCCCACTTTTTCGGCCGGTGAAGACGAAGATAGTGAATCCATTATTTCCTTAAGGTACGGCGTTCTCTCTGTTCTCCATTTCCCCGGCTCTGATGATGCTATCGTTGAAAGTTGACGATTTCTATCTGCCCACTCTGATACTTTGAGCAGTGGATCTGGCTTTAACCCTGTATAAAAGCTACTGCTATATATCATAATGCCATCTGCTGCAATTTTTATACTTTTACACAGCTAAGAGAAAAAGGTATTTTCCCTCTACAATAAGTATCTGCTGACGCTTTACTTAAAATCATTATTGCAACTAATATGTGAATTAGGCTCACCAAGGCGATAAGACGCTTTTTCAGTAATTTATATGTAGTCATTAAAATACACTTTGTGTCAGCTCTTCTAAAGCTGTTCTGATTTCCTCAGTCAGTGTCTCATGGATCTTCTCTGTGTCATTTATCGATGCTAGTAACGCTGAAACCCTATCTGGAATGTTAAGCAAATTATTA